>JAEZJD010000040.1 GCA_023436425.1 Bacteroidota bacterium
AATGAATGTGAAAGATGGACTTGCATTGCAAATGGCCCTGAAAAATAATTACAAGGTCTACATTATTTCCGGGGGTACATCAGAGCCGGTTATTAATCGCCTGCGTTATCTCGGTTTAGATGAAATTCATCTTGGTTTGAAAGACAAGTTGAAGTTTTTGGAACTAACGCTTGAACAAAACAACATCGGCTGGAGCGAGATTTTGTATATGGGAGACGACTTACCTGATCTTCCGGTTTTGAAAAAGGCAGGTTTGGCAGCATGCCCGGCTGACGCAGACATTGAGGTGAAGCAGAGTTGCCATTACATATCGCCAGCTGCCGGTGGTAGCGGCTGTGTTCGAGATGTTATACAAAAGGTTTTGAAGTTGAACGATCATTGGAACTATCACCCGGAAGTATCATCACGTTAACAATAAATAATGAAACTGGTTAGTGCTTTTTTTCGCCTTATTCGGTTGCCTAATCTTATTTTCATTATTCTAACTCAGGCGCTATTCTACTTCTGCATTTATATTCCTTTGTACCAGCAGCATCAATACAAAAAGTTTCTACTGTTGATGTTAGCGTCCGTTGTTATTGCCGCAGCCGGCTATATCATCAACGATTATTTTGATATTAACATCGACCAGGTAAACAAGCCCACCAAAAATGTGGTTGACAAAATCATTAATCGTAGATGGGCCATATTTTGGCATTCGTTTTTGAGTTTGGCCGGTATTGTTGCCACTGCATTTGCGGGGGGAAGTGCTCAGTGGTATTTGGTGCTTGCGAACATTGGGTGTGTTGTGCTTTTGTGGGTGTATTCCACATCCTTCAAACGGCAGTTTCTTATCGGAAATGTTGTAATTTCTGTGCTCACTGCATGGACTGTTCTGATTCTTTTTTTTGCTTTTGCAGAACCAGACAATGCGTTCAGAACAACCGATCCGCTTTCGATAAAGTTCTTCCGCCTCGCATTTCTCTACGGCGGATTTGCTTTCATCATTTCTCTTATTCGCGAAGCGGTGAAAGATATGGAAGATATTGAAGGCGATGCACGTTACAACTGCAAAACGCTCCCGGTGATTTCTGGAGTGAAAGCGGCAAAAATGTATGTGTTGATTTGGACGGTGGTATTAATAGCAACACTCGCAATACTGCAATTGTATATTCTCCAATTCGGTTGGTGGCATGCAAGTTTATATGGTATTCTGCTCGTGATCGTTCCTCTGATCTATCTTGCAAGAAAGGTCAACAGTGCAAATACATCTGCCGAGTTTCACGCACTTAGCAACATTTCCAAGCTGGTTATGCTTACCGGAATTTTGTCGATGTTGTTCTTTGCTTTCTATTTTTGATTATGGCACAAGTAGTTTTGGCGTCGCAATCCCCGCGACGAAAACAATTGCTCGAGTGGGCAGAAGTTGATTTCGAAGTCATTATCGAACCCGTGGACGAAAGTTTTCCCGACGCTCTTTCTCCAGAGCTCGTCCCCGTGCACATAGCAAGAAAAAAAGCGGAGGCAGTAAAAACGAAAACGGACAAAACGATCATTGCTGCAGATACGATCGTTGTTCTCAACAACGAAATCATAAACAAGCCTGTCGACCGTCAGAATGCAATGGAGATTCTTCAGAAGTTGAGCGGCAATCATCATCAGGTGATGACGGGAGTAGTAATTGCTAATCGGGAAAAACAACTTTCGTTTGTAGACGTTACCGATGTCGAGTTTCATCCATTGACACGAGAACAGATTGCTTTTTACGTGGACAAATATCAGCCTTTCGACAAGGCCGGTGCTTATGCTATTCAGGAATGGATAGGAGTCGTCGGCATTAAATGCATCAAGGGTGATTTTTACAACGTTATGGGATTGCCTGTCAGCAGAGTGATTCGGGCATTGAAAAAATTTGATAACACGATATAAAACGCCGAAAAGTTCTGTATTTTCCGTAATCACAATGCCTTCTAACTACGCTCAGCTACAACTGCACAATTATTCTCCCTTTACAGGGAAAGGGGGCGAAAAGTTGCTGCAGTTTATTTGGCAATTTCAATATTTTAATTCGGCACATTTACAAACCACCTCTGGTGAAAACGTTACTGTTGTTCATCCCGGAAAGTTGAACAAAGATCAGGGCCCGGATTTTAAAGACGCAAAAATTAAGATTGGAAATACTTTGCTGGCAGGTTCTGTCGAGTTGCACATTAAAACCACCGATTGGTTTAGGCATAAACATCAAAACGATCCGAATTACAGCAATGTAATCCTTCATGTAGTATTTGAAAACGATTGCCCGCACGAAGATCTGCCTGTGCTGGAGCTTCAGCCGCACATTTCAAATTTCCTTTTGACGAGATACAATGCATTAATGAACGCTTCAGATTTTATTCCATGTCAGCATTCGATCGGCGGTGTAAAGGAACTTACGTGGTTATCATGGAAAGAGCGCCTCCTCGTAGAGCGACTGACAAGAAAATCTGCTTACGTTTTAAAGCTGCTGCAGCAAAGTAATCAGCATTGGGAGGAAACCTTTTGGTGGATGATCGCGAGAAGCTTTGGTGTAAAAGTGAACACAGATGCCTTCGAAGCTATTGCACGTTCAATTTCCGTGAATGTGCTTGCCAAACACAAATCACAGATCCACCAATTGGAAGCCTTGCTGTTTGGACAGGCAAGCTTATTACAATCGGAGTTCAACGAAGATTACCCAAAGCTGCTTCAGCGTGAGTATAGGTTCTTGCAAAAGAAGTATGATCTAAAGCCTGTGCATGCATCACTTTTATTTCTGCGAATGCGACCAGGAAATTTTCCCACAATCAGACTAGCACAAATGGCTGCGCTGGTGCAATCTTCATCTCACTTGTTTTCGAAAATTCTGGAGACCGACAACCTGAAAGATGTGAAAAAGCTGTTCGATGTAACCGCCAACGATTACTGGCACTACCACTACAGTTTCGATCAAGGTTCATCGTTCAAGAAGAAAAAGCTTGGCGAAGAAATGATAAACAATTTATTGATCAACACGGTAGTACCTGTGCTGTTTTCGTATGGCATTTACCACAAAGAGGAAAAATATAAAGAGAAGGCATTGCAATGGTTACAGCAATTGCCTTCAGAAAGTAATTCGGTTCTGCAAAGTTTTCAAAACCTCAATGTCAGCTCGTCCTCTGCGTTTGACTCGCAAGCACTGCTCGAACTCAAGAATGAATATTGCGGCAACAAACGATGTTTGGAATGTTCAATTGGAAATGCGCTTCTGAAGTCAAGTGCTGAATAGCGTTACGACCAACTTCCCCAATCAATATTGACTTCAATGTCCGGATGAATGCTTTTTGCAACGGGACAATTATTGCCGGTATTTTTCAAAATTTGCTTCGTTTTCTCATCGACATTCTGCAATGCTTCAGGAAAATGAAAAGTCACATTGATGCCGCCAACACGTCGCGGCTCCGATTTCATAATTTTTTCTACCTCCGTTTTCACGCCATTTAAATCAAAACCCATTGATCTTGCTTTTATGCCCATGACAGTTATCATGCAAGTAGCCAGCGACGTTGCCAGCAAATCAGTAGGGGAGAACCTTTCACCTTTTCCGTTATTGTCCACGGGAGCATCTGTTTCGAAATGAGAGCCGGAGCGAAGATGCGTACATGTTGTTCTCAATTCGCCTTCGTAAACTACTGATGACGTCATAATTTTTTGCCTAAATTTACGTTTCAACTTTTATGCACATACAAGTGAAAAGATTATTAGCACTCACATTCCTGTTTTCCATATCACTATTCAGTTTTGCACAACAAACTAAAGACAAGCGCAGCGACAGGCGGGAGCGAATCAGCACAATGGTAAAGCAGGAAGAGGAAGGTGTGCTTTCGTACACAAAGCAGAACGCATTTGGAATAGAGTTAAGAACAAACGGATACGGAGTATTTTACGAGCACGGAAAAAGGAGAACACAAAAAGCTACCACCATTTATGGCATTGAGCTCACCGAAATAAAAGACAGAAAAGAAGATAAACGGGGCGGTAATAATTTCTTCGCGAATTCCTATGTCTACGGTAAAATCAACAACTTTTACCAGGTGAAGCTTGGTCTCGGCCAGCAGTACATTTTTGGTCAAAAAGGCAATAAAAACGGTGTGGCAGTGCTGGGAAGCTTTCAGGGTGGGCTTGCCCTTGGTCTTTTGAAGCCTTACTATGTCGACATCGTCGATGGTGTAGGTCAGAACAAACCAATCAAGTTCGAAGACGACAGCGCACGTTTTCTCGGTCCGGTGAATGGAGCCTCTGGCTTCACTGTGGGGTGGGGCGAACTTAAATTAAAGCCAGGCGTTTTTTTGAAAACAGCTCTTCGCTTCGATTTTGGCGCTTACAACGAAAGCATTCAGGCTCTGGAAATAGGAATGAGTGCCGATTTCTACAGCGATAAAATTCCAATGCTGGTATATAACGATCCCAAACAATTCTTCTTCCAGGGGCACATTGCGTTCGTTTTCGGCAGACGCAAGTAGGCAGCCCTTTCGCGAAAATTGACAGATTATAAGGACATTTGCAGATTATGTGACAGGCTGAAATGCTACTATTTAGCGTCCGTTGTGTCACTCACTTGTGCGTTCTCAAATTTCCTGCTTGCTTGCAGGCAGGTATGCAGCAGCGTACTGGCAAACACAATCTCTCATGAGTTGTACAACTGAACAAAACACGTCAGAACAAAGAATAAAAAAGCCCGATTGGCTACGCGTAAAACTTCCGATCGGTGAAAGCTATAAGCACGTTCGCGGTCTTGTTGACACGCACAAGCTGCATACGATTTGCGAAAGTGGCAACTGTCCAAACATGGGCGAATGTTGGGGCGAAGGAACAGCAACGTTCATGATTTTGGGAAATGTCTGCACTCGCAGTTGCGGGTTTTGTGCCGTTGCCACAGGCAAACCCGATGCAGTAGATTGGGACGAGCCGCAGCGGGTTGCGGAAGCCATTCACCTGATGAAAGTAAAACATGCCGTTATTACTTCTGTTGATCGCGACGAACTGAAAGATGGAGGTTCTGTTATTTGGTACAACACCATCAAGGCGGTTAAAGCGCTCAACCCCGATACGACTTTAGAAACTCTGATTCCAGACTTCAAAGGGGAAAAAGAAAACATCGAGCGGATCATTGAAGCAGAGCCGGAGGTGGTATCACACAACATTGAAACTGTGGAGCGACTTACAAGGCAGGTCCGGATTCAGGCAAAGTATTGGCGCAGCATGGACGTATTGAGAACACTTAAAAAGGGCGGAATGCGGACAAAAAGTGGTATTATGCTTGGCCTTGGGGAAACTAAAGAAGAAGTAATTCAAACGTTGCGGGATCTTGCCAGTTCGCAGTGTGATGTGGTGACGATCGGTCAATATCTGCAGCCTACGCCAAAACATCTAAGAGTACAGCGCTTCGTTCATCCTGATGAATTTGCAGAGTACCGGGAAATTGGCTACAGCCTTGGGTTGGATTATGTAGAAAGCGGACCGCTTGTCAGATCATCGTATCACAGCGAAAAACATGTTATTCCTGGGTATGGCAGATCCGCGTGGCAGAATGCAAAACTTCAAACAATAACTGCTTGATGAAAACCATTGTGGTGTCCGTATTTGTTCTGTGCTTTTATGTTTCCAATGCGCAGTTAACATGGACGAATGTTGATTCTCTTTATCAGCCGCTGCCGCCGTCCGTTCATGTGTTTTTCACAAGTCAAAAAATAGATACGTCACCATTCCGCGCATTTTATGTAAGTGCCGATTTGAAAGAAAAAAAACTGGATTTTACCACTGACACATCTGAAAACAGACGCTTTACGCCCTCACAATTCTATGAAAGAAATCACGACGCATTGGTTGTCGTCAATGGTACTTTTTTTTCATTTGAAACAAATCAAAATTTAAATCTGGTTGTAAAAAAAGGAAAGCTGATTGCGTACAACCAACATTTCGCACCCGCACGAGGAAGAGATACGCTTACGTATTGGCACCTTCTGCCAAGTGCAATAGGTATTTCGAAGAAAAGGGAGGCTGCCGTGGCGTGGACGTACACAGATTCGTCACGCAAAAAGCCTTATGCTGATCAATGGTGGTCGGCACCCGTTCGGGATTCAGATAAACTTGAAAGTCTTTCACAGGTGGTAAATAGAACAAGTTTAGTAAATGGTCACCGCCGCGGGCTTACGCGTTCACTGAAAAAGTGGAAGGTGGAAACGGCGATTGGTGGAGGTCCCGTTCTTTTGCAAAATGGCGAGACGAAAATTACCAACAATGAAGAAAGGAAATTTGCAGGAAAAGCCATCAACGACAAACATCCGCGAACGGCAATGGGTTATACCGCCGATAACAAATTGATTATTTTGGTTGTTGAAGGTCGCAACCCAAATGCAGCCGGCGCAACGCTTACGCAGGAAGCTGAAATTTTAAAAGCTCTCGGCTGTGTGGAAGCACTAAATCTCGACGGTGGCGGAAGCAGTTGCTTGCTGGTGAATGGAAAAGAAACAATTAAGCCTTCCGACAAAGAAGGACAACGTGCTGTCCCTGCTGTTTTCATCATCCGGCAGAAATAAACATGTACAATCTATCATACTTCAAAGAAGACGACCCAAAGGTGGTGCTTGACTTTATTCACAAGCATCCGTTTGCCCTTGTATGTGGATGCGATTGTGGCGGAAGGCCGGTCGCAACCCAAATTCCTCTGTTCATGGAAGAAAGAGAAGTCAAGCAAATTCTCACCGGCCATATAATGAAGCAAACGGACCATCACAAGGCTTTCGAAGAAAACAACAATGTGCTCTGTGTTTTTACCGGACACCACACCTACGTGAGTGCAACATGGTACACCAATCCGCACCAGGCAAGTACATGGAACTATATGAGCGTTCATGTAAGAGGCAAAATGAAGTTTCTGCCTGAGGATGTTCTTGTAGAAATTCTCAGGAAAACATCCCTGCATTTTGAAGGCAACAATGCACAATCAACCACCGTGTTCGATAATCTTCCTGAAGATTATCTTAATCGCTTGATGAAAGCCATCGTTGGTTTTGAAGTGGAAGTGGAAGAAATTAATAATGTCTTTAAATTAAGCCAAAATAGAGATCATCAGAGCTTTCGAAATATTTTTTCGAAGCTGTCGGAACAGGACGCAGATGCACAAACGATTGCTGAAGAAATGAAGAAAAGAGAAGAGCAGCTATTTAGGTGAAAGAGATCGGCTTCATCTCAATTATATGCTTCCTGTTCTTCCGCCATCTACCGGAATGCTAACGCCGTTTACGTAAGATGCTGCCGGTGAAGCAAGAAATGCAGCAACAGCAGCAATTTCGAAAGCTTCGCCAAATCTTTTCATCGGCACTTCTGCTTTCATATGTTCCGCTACAGAATTCGCTGAAGCGTTGCTTTTGCTTGCGGTATTGTCTATTAATGACTTCAACCGTTCTGTCATGGTGAACCCTGGCAAAACGTTGTTTACAGTAATGTTGTATTGTCCCAATTCATTTGCCATCGTTTTTGCCCACGATGCCACTGCTCCGCGAATTGTATTCGACACGCCTAAATTCTTCAACGGAATTTTTACCGAAGTAGAGATCACATTGATTATTCTTCCAAAGCGTTCACGCTTCATTCCTTCAATTACCGCTTTGGTCAGCATGTGATTAATAATCAGATGCTGATTGAAGGCGGCAACAAATTGTTCTTCCATAGCGTCTACGATTGGGCCAGCTGCAGGTCCACCTGAATTGTTGATGAGGACATGAACTGTTTTTTCGGAAGTGATCTGTTGAATGAGCTGTTTTGTTGCAGAATGATCGCTGAAGTCAATTGCATAGAAGCTATGTGACTGGCCCTGGTCTTTATTTAATTTTGCAACAGCTTCCTTCAACTTTTCCGCATCGCGTGCGAGCAGGATGCAATGAGCACCTATTTCAGCCAACTCTTTTGCAATTGCAAGGCCAATTCCCCGGCTACTGCCACAGATAATGGCATTCTTTCCTCTGAGAGATAAATTCATTTCATCAAACTTAATGGATTTGAAATTGTGAAAACTGTATCTGATTAAATGTCGTCTTTTGTGCAGTTTTGCGGTGAACAATTGAATTGTGTACTTACGATTATTACAACAGTATTTTTCATTATGATATTCGATAACAGCTTACAATTTGCGAAGCACCTAGACGAACAGGATGAATTAAAAGATTTCCGAACAAAATTTTTCATTCCACAGCACAACAATAAGGACTCAATATACTTCTGCGGCAATTCGCTGGGTCTCCAGCCTAAGTCAACACTCGGATACATTAACCACGAACTTGAGAATTGGGCTTCGCTAGCCGTTCTTGCACACCATAACAAAAAGAGCTCGTGGATCACTTATAATGAACAGCTTGCACCACCGATCGCCAATCTCGTGGGCGCACTGCCTGAAGAAGTAGTTGTAATGAATCAGCTCACAGTGAATATTCACCTACTTTTTGCGAGTTTCTATCGTCCCACAAAAAACAGATTCCGCATTATTTGTGAGGCGAAAGCTTTTCCGTCCGACCAATATGCGATAATGAGTCAGGCAAAATTGCATGGATTTAATCCCGACGACGCGATTGTTGAAGTGCGGCCCCGCGAGGGAGAGTTTATCATCAGAACCGAAGATGTTTTGGCCACAATTAATGAGAACAGAGATTCAACAGCTCTCGTCTTTTTTGGAGGTTTGAATTATTACACAGGCCAGCTTTTTAACATGGCTGATATTACAAAAGCTGCTCACGACGTTGGTGCATATTGCGGGTTTGACTTAGCACATGCAATCGGAAATGTTTCCATGCAACTTCATGAGTGGAATGTTGATTTTGCTTGCTGGTGCAGCTACAAATATTTGAACTCGGGGCCCGGTGGCATTGCAGGTGCGTACATTCATCACAAGTACGCAACTGACACTTCCTTTCCGCGAATGGCAGGATGGTGGGGAACAAATAAAGAAACTCGTTTTTCAATGGAGCGAGATTTCGATCCTATTCCGACTGCCGAAGGCTGGCAGCTAAGCAATTCATCAGTGCTTGCAATGGCTGTGCATAAAGCTGCGTTAGAAATTTTTGAAGAAGCCGGTTTCCCACGCCTGCTTGCGAAAAGTGGAAAATTGACGGGCTTTCTTTTCTTCATTTTAGATCAAATTAATGGCGAGTATCCGCGCAAAGTGATTCAATTGATCACGCCTCCTGATGCACATGGTTGTCAGGTTTCGATGCTGATGCTGGAGAAAGGAAAAGAAGTTTTCGATGCGTTAATTAATGCGGGTGTGATCTGCGATTGGCGCGAGCCGAATGTTATCCGTATTGCCCCTGTTCCGCTTTATAACACGTTTGAAGATGTTTGGAGGTTTGGAAGTATAATCAAAACAATTCTCGATAGTTGATGCAGAAACAAGTTACAATAATTGGTGCAGGGTTGGTCGGTTCATTGCTTTCTATTTACCTGGCAAAGCGAGGATACCAGGTATCAATTTATGAACGGCGTGGCGACATGAGGAAACAGGAAGTTGAACCAGGGCGATCTGTAAATCTCGCATTAAGTGAACGAGGAATAAGAGCACTTGCGGAAGTAGAAATAGGCGAAGAGGTTTTGAAGATTGCTGTTCCCATGTATGGGCGACAAATTCACAACGTAGATGGAACTGAAGCTTTTCAGCCCTACGGAAAGCAAGGCGAGCACACGAACTCTGTTTCGCGAAGAGAACTGAATTGTAAGTTGATGAATTTGGCGGAGAAAAGCGGAGTGAGTATTTTCTTCTATCACCGCTTGCAGCATGTAAACTTCAGCACAAGAACGATAACATTAGAAACAAACAGCACTATTCGGGAAATAAAATATCAACTGCTTTTTGGTGCCGATGGTGCCTATTCTGCTGCCCGTCTTGCTCACATGTTGCAGCACCAACAATTCGAATATCATCAAACATACATTGATTGTGGCTACAAAGAGCTCACCATTCCTGTTGGTCACAATGGAACCTTCCTATTGGAGAAAAATGCATTGCACATTTGGCCGCGGAATGACTATATGCTAATTGCTTTCCCCAATATTGACAGCTCATTCACCGGGACATTGTTTTTCCCTTTTGTTGGTGAGCCATCATTCGAATCACTGAACACAAATGAGAAAGTTCAAAGTTTCTTCCAACAAAATTTTCCCGATGTTTTGCGCATCATTCCCAATCTCTGTGATCAATTTTCCAGTCACCCAACTTCGTCGCTCGTTACTGTTAAATGCGCTCCATGGATCCGGAAAGACCACTTTTGTTTGATTGGAGATGCTGCGCATGCAATTGTTCCATTTTTTGGACAGGGAATGAACGCCGGCTTTGAAGACTGCAGCGTTTTGAATGGACTGATCGACGAATATGAAGAAGATTGGTCAACTATTTTGACCAAGTTTCAGGAACTGCGAAAACCGGATACAGATGCGATCGCCGATCTGGCTATAGACAATTTTGCCGAGATTAGTGAGAGAACTGCAGATAGCAAATTTCTTCTCCAAAAGAAAATCGAAGGAAAACTCCACCAGAAGTATCCGGACAAATGGATACCTGCTTATGCCCAAGTCACCTTTAACCCCAACATTCGCTATTCCGAGGCGCTGCGTAGCAGCCGCCGGCAGGAACAAATCATGCAACGCATAATGTTGGAACCGGGTATTGAAAACAAATGGAACAGTGATGAAATTGAGCAGGAAATTCTTGCTTTGCTCCAGAGATACTCCTTCCCTGATTCACCTAAATAATCAGCAGGCTGTTTCTCCCTCCGAATTCGTTTTGTACCTCACTGTCGGCAGTTGGTTCGTTCATCCATTCTATTCCGTCCACTAAATATTTAAACTCGTGCTGAGAATCCTTAGGCAGAGAAATTTCACACCAAAAACTTCCGTCTTTTTTCTTTTTCAAGGCAACTGGTTTATTCCAGTCCCCTTGCAGCCCGTGAATTGCGATGTTGTCAGCGTCAGTGCCGTCGAAAGTGAATTTAACCTTGCAGTAGTCTTTAGTTTTTAGATACGTTTTCTGAATCATAAGCTTGTTTCTTAAGAGGCGCAAATGTAGGTGCAAGAGAATTGTGCACTGCATTTTCCGTAGTCATTAGCGAATTGTTAAGTAAAGTGTAATGACCTTACTCAGGTTCAAACGACACTACAATCACGATTCGCGTTTATCTGGGTCATCGTCTGCGCCTTGTTGCGTGGATAGCTTTGTGAAACATTAATCAATTAAACACTTAAATCATGAAAACGATAAACACCCAACACATCATCAAATTTTTCTTCATAGCTATTGTTGCTGTTTTCACCGCAGCGGCTGCAAATGCACAATCTGCAAAGAAGAACTTTAGGTACGATATCACTGTGAATGGTTCTTCTAACATTCACGACTGGAGCATGAAAGGAAGTGGTAGCGGAGAAGGAATATTCGACCTCTCAGCAGCTGCCGTAGACGCCATCCAGCCTATCACATTAACCATTCCTGTAAAGAGCATAAAAAGCGATGAAGGACTGTTGAACTCAAGAGCTTACAGTGCAGTTGGAGCTGACAAAAATCCCAATATGGTGTTCAAAGTGACTTCTGCAAAAGGCAGCGGCACACAACTCACTATCAATGGTCTGCTAACTTTTGCAGGTGCAACAAGACAAGTGGCGATGACTGCAAACACAAAGAAAAATGCAGACGGATCTTTTACTATTACCGGATCTAAGAAAATAAAGTTGAGCGAGTTTGGAGTGAAAGCACCGAGCTACATGCTTGGAGCAATGAAGGTGTACGACGATTTAACAATCAACTATACGGTGAAAATCTAATTACAATATATCCTGGAAAACTCAAGCGGGCTCTTTGCCCGCTTTTTTCGTTCTTTGCGCTTATGACGCGGCAGCAACTGACTAGCGAAATTTTCACAAAAAAAACCTACCTGTGTGTTGGGCTTGACACTGATCCGAACAGGCTTCCCCATCATATGCAATCGTCGCCGAATGCGGTTTTCAATTTTAATAAAGCCATCATTGACGCAACGAAGGAATATTGTGTAGCGTACAAAATCAACACAGCTTTTTACGAAGCCCAAGGAATAAAAGGCTGGGAAGCAATGGAGCAAACAGTGCATTATATTCCTTCGACGCATTTTAAAATTGCCGATGCGAAACGTGGAGACATAGGAAATACTTCTGCCCAGTATGCTAAAGCGTTTTTCGAAACGCTGCAGTTTGATGCAATCACTGTGGCACCTTACATGGGAGAAGACAGCATCAAACCTTTTTTGCAATACGGTGACAAATGGACAATCGTTCTGGGGCTTACATCCAATGCAGGCTCAAGCAATTTCGAACTAAAAAAAATATTGCGACGCACTACTGCGGCTGAGGAATCGGCGGAGTTGGCGTTGGATGTTGCTTCGCATGAAACTGAATATTTGTACGAGCGAGTAATTAGAACGGTAGCAGAGTGGGGAAC
>JAEZJD010000062.1 GCA_023436425.1 Bacteroidota bacterium
GAGCAAAGGCGCCGCTGAATGTAGCATGGTTAGCTGGGAAGTTTGGATGTGCTGGCGTAGGTATAAAAGGTTTCCACCATGTTGCCGGATCGTTCGAGGGCTCTATCACCCTACGAATAAATTGGAATGGTCTTTCCTGTAAGTAGGTGAATTTGGCCTTGAAGGAACCAATCGTTGCATCCATAAGACTCATTCCTGTCTTCGCGAACGCCACCGCCGCTACATCAAGTGTGGGGTTTAGCTGCTCTATTACTTGTTTGAACACGGAAACATAGCTTGATCCGGCAGGATATCCATTCACGGCGGGATCATCATAATATTTTGCAAGACGTTTTTGATCAAAAGTCAGTGTTTTAGATACGTCGTAGACTTCTTTAAAATCTCGATAATAAGCAGAGTTCACGTCTTCGCTGTAGGGATATGGTGTGGACGCGACATCGTCAATGCTGCCGGGAACCATTGTGCGTGTCTCGCCCCAGTACGCGATTCCACTGGGGATTGCCGGGTTATTGTTTTCAGGCCACCAATAACCCGCAGTGTGGTTGGTGAGCACGTAAAGAGTCCAACTAGTCCAGGGCCGATCGCCAGTGGACCAATTAAAGATCTCCTCTCCTACAGCTTCCCCAAATGCTTTCGACCGTTCAAAAATGTCGTCGTCTCCGATTTCAGTCTGGTAAGCTGTGTTCAACTCCGTCTCAAGCGCTTGCACGGCACTGTTGGTTGCGTTTGTGAAAGTAAAAAGTCGCCGGGTAATTTCGGCGAGGGCAGCATTAGCAGCCGTAGGCCAGTGGTAAGCTTTACCTGGTTCGGTCTGAGGCATTTCGGGCATGGCGTTCAACTGACCGTGAAGACTTTGATAAGCTGGCATACCGGGCACCACAGCTTCGTATAATGCAACGCCACTATAGGCCATGAACCTGCCGGCATTGATACCGTACGACGTAGGTGGATTATACAACAACGACACTTGTAAGTCCAGCCATTTTGCCACTACTTCTGATGAATAAGTTTTTGTTTGCTTTAGATGGCCATTTACGTCATTGCTTCGACCAGTTGTTGCGGCGAGTTCGTTTGGAGTGGAAATGTCTTTTTTTTGACATGCTGCGAATGTGATGACAACAAGCATCAATATCGCTAATTTAATTTTTGATCGTAAGAACATAGAAGCTGGTTTTGAGTGAAAAAGTTTGTTGACGATGAGAAGGTAAGTTGGCTGGCAGGTCCTATCCAATTAAAATCGACCTAAGGAGCCGGATAAAGGAAACACTGCTGCAAATAGCCTGCGAATGCAGTTTCGCGGCGAGGTCTGTCGTTTGTCGCTCCATATATGTTGTTTGTCGCCTGACAGTTTAAAGACGCCATATTTTGGTAAATTGTATGTACAAATCGTTTATGAGAATGCCAAACACCAACGATTATGTTTTCTCTTCCAATTACACCGTTCTGCGGCATCTTTCGTTCTGGCTTTGCTGGCTTCTGGGCTGGACCTGCTTCTGGACACTTGTTGGAACGAGATCCCAGGAAATTTTCCTTCGTATTATGCTGTATATCCCTCTCTTCATAATCTACAGCTACCCCGTTTCTCATTTTGCTGTTCCAAAGCTGCTTTTGAAAGGAAAGTACGTTGCGTTCCTCGGCGTTATTATGTTCTGGCTTGTAGCGGGTTGGTACATGAATGTTTATTTTGTGAACCACATATTCGTCCCCGCCGCGCAAGGGTTAAGTCTTCCTAATCGTGATGAAAGCTCAGGACTGGGTTTTCATTGCATGGTCATCACTGCAGCTTGTCTTTCTGCGATATCACTTTTAAAACATTGGATTGAAAAGCAACAAGCGTGGCTACAGGCAGAGCAGGAAAAAATGATTGCACAAATGCAGTTACTCAAGGCGCAGCTGCATCCACACTTCCTTTTTAATACCTTGAACAACATTTACTCTTTCGCACTTCATTATTCTCCCAAGACGCCACAAATGGTACTGCGGCTTTCTTCTTTGCTCAGCTACATGCTTTATGAATGTAAAGGAGAGCAGGTGCTGCTGGAAAAAGAACTTGAGATAATGAAAAATTATATCGATCTCGAACGAGAACGGTACGGAGACAAAATCGATATTTCCATAAACGTGGTTGGGGATATTGATGGCAAATACATTTGTCCCTTGTTGATGCTGCCGTTTCTTGAAAATGCATTCAAGCATGGCACGTCCGAACAGCTGGGACGCCCATGGATGAGCGTTGATATATCGGTAAAAGAAAACATGCTTAAATGCAAAGTCGTAAACAGCAAAAATGAGTTTGTTTCTTACCATGAAAACGGGGTTGGTATTAGCAATGTGAAAAAGCGCCTGGAATTACTCTATCCTGATAAACACGATTTAAAACTTACGGATGAAGGAGACTTTTTTGTCGTTTCCCTGATGCTGCAATTGAGACCGATGAAAGTTGTGTCCGAGCAGCCGGTGTTTTCAAAAGATCAAATTGAATTGCTTCCACATGAACATGCGTTGTCTGCTAATTGATGATGAGCCACCCGCTCTCGAGATACTTCAATCGCATATAAATCAAATCGATGGATTGGAGATCGTGGGCAAGTGCAGCAACGCCGTTGAGGCTATAGACTTGCTGCACAAAAAATCTGTTGACCTGATGTTTCTTGACATCAAAATGCCGAAGATTTTAGGCACTGATTTTCTGAGAAGTTTATCACATCCTCCAAAGGTAGTTTTTGTAACTGCTTACCGTGAGTATGCGGTTGATGGGTTTGAACTGGAAGCAGTGGATTACCTGGTAAAACCCGTTTCTTTTGAACGATTTTTAAAAGCAATTAATCGACTGAAAAGAAACTCAAATGACCATGTCGTTTCGGAGCGTAAGCAGTACCGTGTTAACCCGGATGCGTTTATTTATCTGAAAATAGAGCGTGTCAGACAAAAAATTTTGTTGGAAGATGTTGTGTACGTTGAAAGTTGGAAAGACTATGTGTCCATTCACTTTACGAATGGCAAACATCTGCAGGTGAAGCAAACTATTACTGCAGTCGAGAACATGCTGTCGGAGCATATGTTCATGCGTGTTCACCGCTCCTACATTGTTTCCCTCAGTAAACTATCTGGATATAGCGCCACGTCAGTAAGGCTTGGCGCAATTGAAATCCCCATTGGCAGATTATACAAGCAATCAGTAATGAGTCAACTTGCAGTTTGATCTTTTCCGTTTTCGTGTTTTCATCTTTTTCAGTTCACCTTTTGGCACAATTCTGTAATGTTTGCACAAGGTGATGGTTAAGATCAAAGAGCAGTCATTCCTCGCTAAATTGGCAGCGCGAACATTGAAAAGTAGCGGCGCTGCAATCGTGTTTGGCAGAACAATTCATCTATGGAATATTTCCCGATCTGAATTTTTGGGCGACAGGCGACTGCTGAAGCACGAACTGCAACATGTTCGCCAGTATCGGCGTTATGGGTTGCTCAGGTTTATCTTTTTTTATTTATTGGAAAGCTTCCAAAAAGGATATTATAACAACAAATTTGAAGTGGAAGCACGTGAAGCAGAAAATTTATGAGCTGGTTACGACTTCGAATTACAAATCTCTTTTGCTATTCAACCAATAGCACAAACTCCAAACAATCGCGACAACAATTAAAGAATAAATCACATGTTCGTTGATTGCTGCCATCATCGATTTATAGCCTTTTTCATCCAGGCGTCCCAAAAAAGCTGGCACCGGCACCAGTCTGTCTGAAATTTCCAAAGGCATAAAACGTCCAATGTCATTTGCTTTCACTTTTGCCACACCTACAATAATCGGTTCCAGAATAATAAAGTAGAAAAGAAAAATGCCCAAAGCAATAAACGCTTTTCTAGCAAGGAAGGCAATAAAGAATGCAATGGAAAGTTGGGTAAATGACTGAAGTGCAAACAGGAAAATGTACTTTGAATTTTCCCAAACATTGCCGCTGTCCTCACCTTTGTTTATCGAACCAATCACGATTGCCACAACTGCAAACAATAAAGTTGTCAGCAGAGATATCATCAGCACGTTCAGCAACTTGGCACTGAGAAATTGGTTGCGGCTCCAACCGTCAATAACATTTTGCCGGTGCGTCTTGTAGGTGTATTCATTGGTGATGAACATGATTACGACAAGCGATGGAATGAAAACAAAAATTGACGATGCATAAGCGACTGTGTGCCATACTTCGGGAAAAGAAAACGGATTGCCAACGAGCATGGTTACCATTTTTCCTGTGGCACCCGGCTTGTTGATAAGCGTTTTGTACAATTGGTAAAAAAGGTAATTTATTCCAGGATAGGAAAGTGTGATGATTCCTGCCATCCACCAGAATGCTTTGTATTTTCTGAGCTTTAGCCATTCCGTGTTTATAAGAGTTGTCATTCAATAACAATTTAGAGCTTGGAGATGATAGTAGTTGTTGTCTGGTGTTTGAAGTCCTGCTTAGTTGTTAGTTAATTCGAAAAAGCGTGCTTCAAGCCTTTTCTTTTTTAGTACAAGATGATTTAGTACGATGCCTTTGCTGAAGCAAAAGTTGTTGATATCATCAAGCCGTGCTTCACCTTTTGGTAAAACAACTTGCAGTTTGTCTTCCGCCATCGAAACACTTTTGCTGAATTGATATTGTTGTAAAATGTTGCTCAGTGATTCCAGATCTGGTGCACTTAACTCCACCACGTCATCGTCGGACAAAATGTGTTCAACTGCGCCTGTGGTGAGCACTTCACCTGTTTTCAAAATTGCGGCATGCGTACAAACTTTCTCCACTTCATCAAGAAGGTGGCTCGCCATAATTATGGTGTGACCTGAAGTTTTCAATTCAGTTATCAGCTCCCGTATTTCTGCAATACCAACAGGATCGAGTCCATTTGTAGGTTCATCCAATACCAAAACTTTCGGATCTCCAAGCAGAGCGCCAGCGATTGCCAGCCGCTGTTTCATTCCCAGGCTGAAAGTGCTGAATTTACTCTTCCTCCGATCAAACAATTTCACCCGCTGCAGCACGGCTACTATATCGTTTTCATCGCCTCTGCCACTGATGCTTTGCGTTATTTTCAAGTTGTCCTCAGCGGACATATAGTGGTAGAAATTTGGTGTTTCCAGCAGCGACCCGATCTTCTTTCTCTCGTCAGGAGAACCCGGTCTGCCAAACCACAAAAAGTTTCCATTGTTCGCCTTCAGCACATCGAGGATAATGCTGAGCAAGGTGGTTTTGCCGCTTCCGTTTGGACCCAAGATTCCGAAAACGCTGCCCGGCGGCACGTCAAAGGAAACATTGTTTAAAGCACGAAAGGAGCCGTAATACTTTGTAATGTTGTTAAGCGTAAGAACTGCAGTCATTGGTCATGATTATCCCACCAAGATAATGTGCGATGATTGTTTTGCACAACATCATTATACCAAACGGGTGTTTCAAGATATAAACTCTGATTATGGAAACAGTACTCATCACCGGTGGAACAGGAATGATCGGCAGCGCTTTATCAGAAGCATTAATGGACAAAGGTTATGAAGTGATTGTTTTGACGCGAAACACTAAGACCGCTCCGCACAAAAATTTCGGCTATGCTGAATGGAACATTCATCAACAAACAATAGATGAAAATGCCGTCAAAAAAGCAGACTACATTATTCATCTTGCAGGGGCGAATGTTGGCGAAAAACGATGGACAGCAAAACGTAAGAAAGAAATTATTGACAGCCGTGTCAAGTCCGGTCAGCTTCTGGCGAAAGCGCTGAAGGAAATTACAAACAACGTACAGGCTGTGGTAAGTGCATCTGCCATTGGCTGGTATGGGGAAAATAAAAGTGAAGCTCCTTTCGTGGAAACCGATCCTGCCGCGAATGATTTTCTAGGCTCCACTTGTCGGAAATGGGAAGCTGCTATACAAGATGTGTCCCAATTAGGAAAAAGGCTGGTAATTCTCAGAACAGGAATTGTTCTCAGTAATCAGGCCGGAGCGTATGCTGAACTAAAAAAAACATTGAAGTTTGGAGTAGCTGCAATTCTTGGTAAAGGACAACAAGTAATAAGTTGGATCCACATTGATGATGTGGTAAACATGTACATTGCTGCAATTGAGAATCAAAGCATGCACGGAGTTTACAATGCTGTAGCACCACATCCCGTAAGCAACAAAGAGTTCATTGTACAAATAGCGAGACAGCGAAAACAATTTTTTGTTCCGGTGCATGTGCCTGCGGTTGCTTTAAAAACATTGCTTGGCGAAATGAGCGAAGAGGTGCTGAAGTCTGCTAATGTAAGTTCTGCGAAAATCGAAAGTACTGGCTTCCGCTTCCGCTATTCTGCAATTGAACATGCGGTGGAGCAACTGGAAGACTGATTGCTTGTTCCGGAGCACATATCATCCATGTTTCCAGTGATACACATTTGAAAAATCTCCAACAATCCCATTATTTTTCAAAAGCCACTTTTTTAAGTTTAAACTTTCGACGTCTTCTTTTAGAACTTTGCGATACATCGGATGCATTGTGCCACCTGTTACCCCGGCAGGTTTTGTCGGATCGTATTGATACTGTGGGTCAACCAACGTACCGCGTGGGTACATGATTGCTGGCGCCCCTTTTCCGCGATAATCCAAATTGTGCGGATGATCTAGGCCGAGCGTATGTCCGTACTCGTGAGCCGCTGTAGTGGATCCGATGTAAAGGTTTTCAACTTTGAAGTAACCGGTATTGCATCCCAATCCATCAACAAAGGAAATATTGCCAATTACAAAGTCTTCGATTCGGATGTAATTGTTCCGCGGGTCGGCGTTCTGTAAAACTTCGTATTGATCTAAGTCGCTTTTCAATTCAGCAGTGATTCGGAATACAACAATATAACTTTTCCCTTCCAGCGTTATCCATGCCTGTGGCTCGTTCCACATTGTTTCTATTTCTTCCCTGATCCGGTTTGTCAGCTCTGCGTCAGCGGCATCTCCATACGTAATGATGTGGGAGAAAATAGTAATTTGGACATCGTGAACTTCAACAATACCCATACCCGATCAGGCGTTTAACATTAACAATAAGTAATCAAAACTACTAGCCAAAGGTGCTTCTGCAGTTTATGAGAAATATTAATTTTACGAATAATCAATTTTAATTTATGAAAGCCATCTGGTGCCTGCTTCTGGCAAGCTCGTTTTTCTTCGTCGCTTGCAAAAAAACCGATACACCTAAACCTCCTACTCCCACAGCTTCTAAACAGGATTTGATAAAAGATTCAGTGTACCTGTATACGAAGGAAGTTTACTTGTGGCAGGACGTTATTCCATCTTACGATCAATTTAATCCACGGAAGTACAGCGGAAGTACTGATTTAGAAATAGCCCAAAACGTGATGAACGGGATTCGCAGCCTGCAACCACTTGACCGGTTCAGCATGGTGCTCAGCCGTGAGGCATCGTCGGGTTTACAAACAGGGGAGGACACTGACTTCGGCTTTTTTGTAAGTGCGGGAAATGTGAACGGTACCGTAAACTGGTACGTGAGCTATGTCTACGATGAGTCCACAGCGGGCAAAGCTGGCGTGCAACGTGGCTGGTATATCAATAAAATAAATGGATCGACCATAAGGTACGATCAGCCAAGTGTAAATATTTTGAACAATATCTTCTTCGGAAGTGCAACGTCGGCTTCCTTTGAATTTGTGAAAGCTGATGGAACGCCAACTACATTCACCCTCAATAAGACAAGTTTTGTGTCAAATTCAGTGTTGTACAAAAATGTTCTGGATGCGGGTGGTAAAAAGGTTGGATACTTTGTATTTAATCAGTTTTTTGGGGCGCCTTCCAGGAAGGAATTAGCGCAGGTGTTTAACTCTTTTCAGTCGCAGGGTATTTCCGAACTTATTGTTGATTTGAGATATAACCCGGGCGGTTCGGTTGAGACCCAGGACACGCTGTCTAATTTAATCGCGCCAACTGCCGCTAATGGAAGAGTAATGTATCAATACATTTTCAATTCTACCCTGCAACAAAATAAACATCAACTGATCCGTAAAAAGATGGGTTATGGTGATTGGTTTGCTCCCGGCGATAATACTGTTTCGTTCCAAAAAGCCGGAAATCTAAATCTTTCGCGGGTGTTTTTCATTGTGGGAAGCGGCACGGCATCGGCGAGTGAGTTGTTGATTAACAATTTGAAGCCCTATATGGATGTAAAAATACTTGGAGATACTACTTACGGCAAACCGGTGGGATTTTTCCCAATTCCTGTCTATGAATTCGACATTTACCCGATCTCGTTCAAAACTGTGAACAGTGCAGGAAATGCAGACTACTACAATGGATTTGCTCCTGACAAGTTAGTAGCGGATGGTGTAAACAGAAACTGGGGAGATATAAATGAGCCAAGTCTTGCAGCAGCGCTGAAGTACATATCAACCGGGTCATGGGGCCGTTTTACCGCAGCAGAGGAAAATAGAGTTAAGGCAAACGAAGAGTTGCAACCATTGATGAGGAAAGTTTCCGAAAATAAATTCTCAGGAATGTTTATCGAGAAGAAATAAGTTTGAAAGTAATTTGGTAAAGGGTAACAGCGAATGTTGTTACCCTTTTTTATTGCGCTTCTATTCCTTCAGCCTATTAACTTAGAGTTGATGTTAAAGCGGATTATTCCTTCGTCTGGCGAAACCATTCCCATGATAGGGCTCGGCACATGGAAAACCTTTGATGTGTCCCTGCAATCTGACCGTCGGAACCTGAAAGCAGTGCTTTCAACAATGCATCAGCAAGGAGCAACACTGATCGATTCTTCACCTATGTATCAGCGTTCTGAGGAAGTGATTGGGCAGCTAACGTCTGAACTGCCCTTTTCCAACGATTTTTTTTACGCAACAAAAGTGTGGACTGAAGGTCCTGAAGCAGGCATCGAACAGATGAAATCTTCCATGTTGAAAATGAAACGGACAGTGATTGATTTGATGCAAATACATAATCTGATTGATTGGAAGACTCACTTGAAAACAATGCGTGAGTGGAAGCAAAAAGGACTTGTTCGCTACATCGGAATCACACACTACACAGATTCGATGCACGAAGCGTTAGAAAAAATTATCCGGACCGAACAAATAGATTTTGTCCAATTTAATTACTCCATTTTCTCGCGAAATGCTGAACAATCCCTTTTGCCAACTGCTGCGGAAAAAGGTGTGGCAACAATAATCAACAGACCATTTGGAGAAGGATCGTTGTTTGCAAAGGTGAAAGATCGGAGTCTGCCCGGCTGGGCTTTAGATTACAGAATAAACAGTTGGAGTCAATTTTTTCTTAAATACATCCTCTCCCATCCGTCCGTTACGTGCGTGATACCGGCAACTGCAAATCCATTGCATATGAAACAAAATCTTTCTGCAGGAGAGGGCGATCTGCCAACTGAAAGGGTCAGGAAGAAAATGGTCGAATACGTTACAAGTTAAGAAAAGAAAAACCCTCCGGCGGAGGGTTAATTTATAATGAAACAATTAGCTATTTAAGTATTTTGATGTTTTCAAATAGTTTGCATCGGGATAGTAAACAAATAGTGCAGAACCATCTTTGATCAGATTTATCACTTTCATATAAACGTCTGCTGAAAGAGCCGGACAACCCTGGCTGCGTCCCATGTACGCTGAGTTAACTCTTCCTTCGTTTACATAATCAGCAGCGTGCACCACTATTCCACGAGCTTCAGCATTAGCATTAAATCCTGCTTCTTGTCCGGCCAACCGCATGGAGGTACCGTGCTTACCGTTGTAGGTTCCTTTCGTCACATAAAATCCAAGACTCGTTTTATTTGATTCATTTTGATCAGAAAAATTGGTTGGCTTGTCGAGACCACTGCCTTTTCCGTGAGCCACGTAAGTGTTTACCAATAACTGTTGGTTTTTCAGGTCAATGAGATAAAATCGTTTTTGCCTGCCCGACTGACTCATATCTACGATCGTTAAAAGGTCCGGATTTTTCAATTTGCCTTCTTCTTTCAGTTTTGTATACCCTTTAACTGCATCCTCAATTGCTTCAGTTGATAAGCCTAATTTTTCCAAACCGATCTTATCAATCAGCATATTGGATAAATCGGCAACTTCTGAGTTGGCATTTGCTGTAGCGTTAGCTGCCGGTGCAGCCGCTTCTGATTTCGTCACAGCGTTTACATGCTTAGTGGCAAATGAGAAAGAAAAGGCGGACACAGCAATAACTACGGCTATAAATATGGTGGTTTTTTTCATGATGGCTATTGGGTTAATTGAAAAACAAATTTACACCAAAAATGGGTAAAATCTGCAACATAAAGTGTTAACAGTCAATGTATTCTGCTGATCAGAAACAACTTTGCCCAGAATTTCTACAAGATCTGGAATACCCCGAGCCTTAACAAAAAATAAGGGTTACTCCTTTGAAAACAGCAACGTCGCGCAGCTAACCCGCTACGCTTTTGTTATCTTTGCACCCCCCGAACAAAACCATCGGGAATTTTTATGGAAGAAAATCAAATTGTTAACCCGTCTGCCGAAAACAATGCAGACACAAACGCTGATGTACAGGAGCAGTCACCTGTTGATCAAAACGAGTCAGGCGATTCTGCTGCAGCGACAACAAATCCACCTGTAGAGGCTGATGCCAGCCAAGATCAGAATTCTGGGGCTACTCAGGAGCAAAGCACACAGACAACACCTTCAGTGGATGAAGGCATTGCACAGCAGCCTGTAGAAGAAACACTTGCTGCTCACGACGATTTTGACTGGAGCATCGACAAACGTAATGTTGCCAGCTATTCAAATGAAGAAAAAGAAAAGTACGACAAAGTTTACGACCGAACTTTTGTTCAGATCAACGATGGAGAGATGATCAAAGGCACCGTTGTAGGCATAACCAAAACTGATGTGGTGCTCAACATCGGATTTAAGAGTGATGGTCTTGTGCCTTTAAACGAATTCCGCGACCTGCCGAACCTGAAAGTAGGTGATGAAGTGGAAGTAATGGTTGTGGAGAAAGAAGACAGGGACGGTAATTTGAATCTTAGTCGTAAACAAGCCCGCATCACACGTGCGTGGGAGCGCATTGTGGAAGTGCACAAAACGGGTGAAGTGGTTACAGGTACCGTTACCAGCAAAACTAAAGGCGGACTTATCGTTGACGTATTCGGAATGGAAACGTTTTTACCAGGTTCGCAAATTGATGTGAAGCCGGTTACCGATTACGATCAGTTTGTTGGAAAAACAATGGAATTCAAAGTGGTGAAAATTAATGAAGCCATTAAGAATGCCGTTGTATCTCATAAAGCACTTATCGAAAGCGACATTGAAGCACAGCGTGCTCAAATTATCGGTAAGCTCGAAAAAGGTCAAGTACTTGAAGGCACTGTGAAGAACATCACAGACTTTGGCGCATTCATGGATTTGGGCGGACTCGACGGGTTGTTGTATATAACTGATATCTCCTGGGGCAGAATTAATCATCCATCAGAAGTGCTGAAGCTTGATCAAAAGCTTAACGTTGTGGTGCTGGATTTTGATGATGAGAAGAAGAGAATTTCTCTTGGCTTAAAACAATTAACTCCTCACCCTTGGGATGTATTGCCGGAAGAAATTCAGGAAGGCAGCATCGTTCGCGGTAAGGTGGTGAACATTGAAGATTATGGTGCATTCCTGGAGATACTGCCAGGTGTGGAAGGTCTTGTTCACGTGAGTGAAATCACTTGGGCAAATACACCGATTAACGCAAAAGAGTTCTTTAAGCTAGGAGATGAACACGAAGCTAAAGTGGTAACCCTGGACAAGGACAACAGAAAAATGAGCTTGTCCATTAAGCAACTTTCAGCCGACCCATGGAGCGATATCGAATCGAAATTCCCTGAAGGCAGCCGCCACACCGGTGTTGTGAAGAACATCACTCCGTACGGCGTGTTCGTGGAACTCACTTCCGGCATCGGCGGTATGATCCACATCAGCGATCTCAGTTGGCTGAAGCGCTTCAATCATCCAAGCGAATACACGAAAGTTGGAGAGAACATCGACGTAGTGATCCTTGGAATTGATAAGGACAACCGCAAGCTGCAGCTCGGTCACAAGCAATTGGAAGAAGATCCATGGAATAGTCTGCAGGATACATTTGCTGTAGGTTCTATTCACGAGGGAACCGTATCGCGTAAAGATGATAAAGGTGCAATTGTTCAATTGCCGTACGGTCTTGAAGGATTTGCTCCCAACCGTCACCTGTTAAAAGAGGATGGTAAAAGTGTTGGTGCTGATGAAACTGCAGAATTCATGGTGATCGAATTTGATCGGAATGAAAAGCGTATCGTCGTTTCTCACACACGCATTTGGGAACAAGCGAAGATGGAAGAGAAAGATGCTGCACGCAAAGAAGCGAGGGCAGAAGCCGAAAAGACGAAGAAAGTTGTAAAGAATCTTCAGAACAAAGTAGAAAAGCCTACGCTTGGTGATCTGGGTGCATTGGCACAAATCAAGGAAAGATTGCAACAGGAAGAAAAGAGTAGCAGCTCAGCTGCACAGCCATCAGCACAGGCGAAAGCTGCACCTGATGCGGACACCAATGAAGAGCCGAAAGCAGAGTAATTGCAACTATGAACGTATAAATCCAAAGCTCCTGACTTCAGGAGCTTTTTTTATTTGATGAGCCATACATTTCTTTTGGCACCTGTTATGAAATATTCTAATGTGGGTGTACACAGCCTAATGTTCCTAACTTTAGCGTTTTACTCCTGCCATGAATTTTTGGAAAAAAGCTGCTGAATACAAATTTGTTCGGAAGATAATCTATGCAATCATCGGTATTTTTTCTTACCCCGGACTTGCATTGCTGAACAAGCTAAAGATTTGCGGAACAGAAAACATTGAAAATCTGCCTAAAGAAAACGTCCTCTTTGTCAGCAATCATCAAACGTATTTTGCGGATGTAATCACTTTTCTTCACATTTTTTGTGCAGTAAAATGGCGAAAGAAAAACAAACTCGGAGTTCCTTATTATCTACTGAATCCTTTTACACGTGTGTATTATGTAGCTGCAGAAGAAACCATGCGGAGTAGTTGGCTTAGCAGGCTATTTACTTTGGCAGGAGCACTAACGGTGAAGCGCACCTGGAAGAAGGACGGAGCAGAAAGCCGGCGTGGATTAGACCCGAGCGACACAAGGAAAATAGAACGGGCTTTGGCAAGAGCATGGGTAATCACTTTTCCGCAGGGAACGACAAAACCTTATGCTCCCGGGCGAAAAGGAACAGCATACATTATAAAGTACACGAAGCCGGTAGTTGTGCCGGTTGTTATTCAAGGGTTCTGGAGAGCCTTTAATAAAAAAGGATTGAAGTTTAAGAAAAAAGGAACAAGGCTTTCGGTGACGTTTAAACCGCCTTTGAAAATAGATTACGACGCTGAGCCAGAGATAATATTAGCACAGATAATGGACGCAATTGAACAAAGCAAAAAGTATATGATGATGGGTGCCCACCACTGGAAGACATTGGAGCAAGAAGTTAGTTGAATGTTGAAAAGCGACGGATGAAGTAATTGTAAAACAAGAGATGCGAAGGGATTAAACTTGGGATCAAAATGTCAAACATTAAATAAAGAAGGTATGGCAAAACAAACTCTAATAGGACTTGACCCGGCTAAATCAAAAAAGCTAACAGATGAACTAAACGTTCTACTCGCAGACTACCAGGTGTTTTATATGAATGCACGTGGCTTTCACTGGAACATAAAGGGAGAAAAATTTTTTGAGCTGCACACGAAATTTGAAGAGCTATACAACAATCTTATTTTAAAGGTAGATGAGGTCGCGGAGCGCATTCTCACCCTCGGTCAAACTCCTCTGCATACTTTTGCTGACTACACCAGCATTGCCGGTGTCAAACAAGCAAAAAATATTTCGGACGGAACTGCGGCCATCGAAAGCATTGTAGAATCTTTCACCGTCCTAATTGCACTGCAAAGGGAAATAGCGGCTGTTGCCAATGATGCAAATGATGAGGGCACATCTGCGCTCATGAGCGATTACATTCGCGAGCAGGAAAAGCTTGTGTGGATGTATTCCGCTTACCTGGCCTGAGGACAAATATAGGCGGTTAGGGCTGCGAACTCCGGGTGGTGAATAATGCTTTCAACTCCTGTGCATCATCCGGATGCATTTTACCGCCAAGAATCAGCCGTAGTTGTCGCCGGCGCAGAGCACCGTCGAAAAGCTTTTTCTCTTCTTCCGTTTCGGGAACTAATTGCGGAACCGCTCTTGGTCGGCGGTTTGGATCAAGTGCTACAAACGTGTAATATGCCTCATTGCTTTTGTATTTGTACTGCTGCTGAAAGTCTTCGCCCCACACTTTAATATAAATCTCCATCGATGTGTTGAACGATCGGCTCACTTTCGCTTCAATGTGCACGGTATTGCCAAGTTTAATAGGATTTTCAAAAGAAATATTATCTACGGATGCGGTTACGACTGGTGCATTGCAATGTCTCTGAGCTGCAATGGCAGCTGCAATATCCATCCAGTACATTAGCCGTCCGCCCATCAAACTGCCAAATACGTTTGTATCGTTGGGTAAAACTATTTCTGTCATCATTGTATGACTATCTGAAGGTTTTCTCGTCTGCATCAGTAATTTTTTTGCCCAAAGCTATAGGCAAAAGCAATGCTGTACATCATCATGATTTTGGTCAGTGTGGCTGTATGCATTCAATTTTCCGTGCTTTACTCCTTAGTTTTGCGCCGACATGAAACAGAACTTTTCCTTCGACAACACTGAAGTTGCATTCGCATATAAATCGAACAAAGATTTGAAATGGGCACAGCTGCTGTTTACCATGATGGGGACGCCCAGCATAGCCAGGATTGGTATTAAAGCCACGCCGTGGGCACTGCGAGTCGGGCTGCCGGTGAAAGGGTTAATCCGCAAAACAATCTTCAAGCAATTCATTGGTGGCGAAACTTTGGAGGAAACAATACCGGTTATCAAGAATTTGGGTGAGTATAATGTAAAAGTAATTCTCGACTATGGCGTAGAAGGAAAACAAGGCGAGGACAATTACGACAACGCATGCAAACAATTTATTCGTGTGATAGAATTTGCATCTACGCAAAAAAATGTGCCGTTCATGAGCGTGAAGGTAACAGGTATAGCAAGGTTTGCATTGCTGGAAAAGGTGCATGATTTAATGCAAAAGGCAGGTGGGAATTCATTGATTGAAAACTATCAAAAAGCTTTGATGCAGTTGAGCGCAGAGGAAGTAAATGAATGGCGAAGAGTTCACGACAGAATCAAAAGCATCTGCGAAGCCGCCAAAAAAGCGAACATAGGTTTTCTTGTGGACGCCGAAGAAACCTGGATCCAGGATCCGCTGGATGCGTTGACCGAATTGATGATGGAAGAATACAACAAAGAGAAATTGGTTCTTTATAATACGCTGCAGATGTACCGCCACGACCGGCTTGATTTTTTGAAAAAGTCAAAAGAAAGGGCTGAGGAAAAGGGATTCCTTCTCGGAATGAAGCTGGTGCGAGGAGCTTACATGGAAAAAGAACGTGAAAGGGCTGCTGAAAAAGGTTATCCTTCTCCCATTCATGCCAGCAAACAAGGAACCGACAATGACTTCAATGATGCGACCCGTTTTTGTATTCAAAACGTGGACCGTATCGGTGTAATAGTTGCGTCGCACAACGAGGTGAGCAACTCTATCGGCACGGAAATGCTGGAAGAAAAAGGTTTACCTCACGATCACCCACACGTGCATTTCAGTCAGCTTTTTGGTATGAGTGATAACATCACCTTTAATCTCGCAAAAGCGGGTTTCAGTGTTAGTAAATACGTACCTTTTGGCCCGATTAAAGACGTTGTTCCTTACCTGATGCGCAGAGCAGAAGAAAATACATCGGTAGGTGGGCAAACGAGCAGGGAATTAGGCTTTATTAAAAAAGAGCTGGAACGGAGGCAGGGGAAAAGAAATTAATTTCCGAAAGGAAAATGATTAGCAGATCGCCTGAATTGTTTTTTTAATTGTAGTAATTGCGCTGTTAGCTCAGTTGGTTTAGAGCATTACCTTGACAGGGTAGGGGTCACTGGTTCGAATCCAGTACAGCGCACAATACTTCGCGGGTGATTTCGACTTACCTTCCTTTTCAAATCTCATCCTGTAAGCAATAGCTGCTAAACAAAGCACATAAAAAGATCAGAAAAGCTACCAGCTGCAAAATCAGCAAAGCATAAACTATTTTGCTTTTTACCTTCATTTACCAGATGTTTCTTGGGCAACTGTATTCAGCGTTGTTGTGGAGCAGGAAGCCTAAAATAAATTCATGTGTGTTACCGGTTTGGCTTCGCATCTTTGAGTCTTGGGCAATATCATACGCGTAGCTGAAGTTGAATTTGCTAGATACATTCACACCGAACGTTGCAGCAAATCCTCCCAGAATATCACTTTTTCGATAACTTAACCCTGCCCACATTTTATCCTGGTATTGCATCTTCACATTGTAATGAATCTGCAGATCGTAGCCACGTACATACTGAACCATTGCAGAAGGAAGCACCGAAACATCTTCATTCATAAACAATCGTATTCCACCGGTCGCGAGGTACATCGGCTCAAAGTAGTTACCATAGATTTCTTTCGATGAAAAATTGATTTTGCCGGGGATGATATTCAAAACAGACGCACCAACAAAATAACCTGCCGAATACAGCCAGATACCTGCACCGATTTCTGGTTTCAGTTTATTGAGGTCCTCATGGTATCCAATTGCAGGATCATTCGGATCCAACGTCGCCCATTTAATTTTTGTTCTATCAAGGGTGATCTTGGTAATTCCGCCCATAAAGCCGGCAGAAATCGAAGTTTGTGGAGAGATGCCAATGTGATAGGCCATTGTGCCGTATGCTGCCCCTCTGCTGATATAGCCAGTTTGATCATTCATGAGAATAACTCCCACTCCGCCATGTGGGGCAGCAGCTTCATAGTTTTCCCAGTACATCTTTCCTAGTGGGTTTTCACCGGGCAATTCGAACGAGGTGGCATTGGTGCGAAAATCTTCTTTACCGATCGGACCATGAAGCGACATGTACATCGTTTTGGGTGCTCCGACAATGTCATTCCACTGATTGCGATAGCTTAGCTTTACATCAACGTAATTCTCAATTCCTGAAATGGCAGGGTTGAGGATATAGTTGTTCATAATGTACTGCGTGAAATATGGTTTTTGCTGAGCGTGTGAACACAACACTGTGATGGTAAGAGCAACACTGAGTAAAAAGGTTTTCATAGAAGGTAATTGGTTGGTTTATTTAATGATCGTCACATAGCCTTTTTGAATTGGCGTACCCGTACCGGTATCGAGTACGTAATAATATGTTCCGAACGGAATTTCATTACCGTTCATTTTTCCATCCCATGGAATTGCGTAACCCGTGCTTTCGAAAACCACCTGTCCGTAACGATTGAAGATTTTCATTTTGCAATTCGGGTATTTTGCCAGGTTGGGAATCAGCCAAGTGTCGTTTACTCCATCACCGTTTGGCGTGAAGGTATTCGGCACTTCAAACGTTTTAAGCACTTTCACCAACACCTTATCTGAAGCCTGACAGCCGCCATCCCCCGTAACAGTAACGGTATAAACTTGATCAACGACACCGGTTACAACAGGATTTTTAGCCGTATTGTTATCCATGTACTTGTTTGGGCTCCACAGGAACTGAAGGTTGTTTCCCGTCACCAGGGGTTGCAGGGCTACCTTGTGTCC
>JAEZJD010000262.1 GCA_023436425.1 Bacteroidota bacterium
CTATTAAAGCTGTGGGACAAGCAGCGATGAGCATGGTGGAAGAAGTGCGCCGTCAGTTCAGGGAGATACCGGGGATTATGGAAGGTACAGGTAAACCGGAGTATGACAAGTGTGTGGCCATATCGACAGAAGCTTCTATTAAAAAAATGATGCTTCCTGGCGCAATCGCCATTGTTGCTCCTTTGATCATTGGATTTCTTCTTGGACCTGAAGCACTCGGCGGGTTTCTTGCCGGCGCTACTGTAAGTGGCGTTCTGATGGGAATGTTTCAGAATAATGCCGGTGGCGCCTGGGATAATGCGAAAAAAAGTTTCGAAAAAGGCGCTGACATAAGTGGAGAAACTTTTTATAAAGGCTCAGATCCACACAAAGCGTCTGTGACTGGCGATACAGTGGGTGATCCATTTAAAGATACTTCCGGACCTTCGATGAACATCCTTATAAAACTTATGTCCATCGTATCATTGGTAATAGCGCCCACCCTTGCAGGAATATATCCTTCAAAAATTATTTCAAGAGAAGCAGCGAATACAAAAGCAGAACAGTCTATTACTGTGGCTGCACAAAAAACAGCTCCAGCGACGACATATTTATTAAGATAGTTCTGCTTTGTGAGAGACAAAAAAGGTTCCCCGCTCATCTGCTTTGGCGGGGACTTTTATTTTAATCCATTTTCGATGTAAACGTAACAACATCAAAAAATCCTCCATGCTCAGCTGAAAAGATGTCGATGAACGGAGCGTCGCAAGAGAAGTTTCATCGTGGTACTGCAGCCGACTTCTATTTAAAATAGGTAAAAATCAGACAACCAATTAGCCGCCTGTAATGAAGGATAACCGTTGGTAGTTAATTTTCGTTAACAAATCCTTTTTCGCCTGATTCATCTTTCATCCATACGAAACAGGTCGTATATTCGTTTAGAAATATTCTCCTATGACACCTAAATATATTAAACCAACAGAGAGTGAATTAGAAATATTGCAGGTGCTGTGGCAAAAGGAATGCGCTACCGTGCGTGATGTGCACGAGGAGCTGGCGAAATCAAAGGATGTGGGCTACACCACTACCCTGAAACTTATGCAGATTATGCATGAAAAAGGTTTGGTGAAGAGAGACGAGTCCATGAGAACCCACGTTTATCAGCCGATTGTAAATAAAGAAAAAACACAAAAACACCTTTTGAATAAAATGATTGATTCGCTGTTTGGCGGTTCATCTACTCAACTGGTGTTGCAGGCGTTGGGTAGTGGCGACCAGAAGGTTTCCACTGAGGAGTTGGAGCAGCTTCAAACTCTGATTAATAACCTGAAAAAGCAATAAAATGGCGTTGAGCCAGTCTTTTTTTCTTCAGGCGCTCGGATGGGCAACCCTTAACAGCTTTTGGCAGATGTCTTTGCTTTGGTGCATTTACGTTGTTGCCAATCATTGTGTACCATTTTCCGCCGCAGCCAAATACAAATTCTCCGTAGCTGCAGTGATCACCGGATTTGTGTGGTTTATTATCAGCTTTATTTTTTATAAGCAACAGGCTTTTTCGATAGCTCCGGAATTTGGTGGTTCTATTTCTGCTTCAAATAGCGTACTAAACATCTTCTTAATTTCTGCTTCTGCAGCGTATTGCGTTTTGCTAATATTTCCCGCTGCAAGGCTGTTCAGGAATTGGAGATTTGTTCAGCACATAAAGAAAGAAGGACTTAAAAAGGCAAACCTTGACTATAGATTATTCGTTCAAAAGATATCTTCTCATTTAACCATTGGCAGAAAAGTACGAGTTTTTGTTTCTGAAATAATTTCTTCTCCACTAACTATTGGATATTTAAAGCCGATCATCCTTTTACCTGTTGCTGCACTGAACCATTTGTCTGTGAACCAGGTAGAAGCAATTCTGCTTCACGAACTGTCGCATATAAAACGTCTTGATTATGCGGTAAACTTCATTGTCAGTATCATCCATACTATCCTATACTTTAACCCATTCGTAAAACTATTCGTCAATCAAATAGAAGCAGAACGTGAGAACTGCTGCGACGAACTGGTGCTACAATTTGGTTATGACAAAGTAAGTTATGCATCTGCACTGCTTACATTGGAAAAATCCTCGTCACAACAATTCGTTCTTGCGCTTGGCCTAACCGGCAAGCAGAATTTATTAACCAGAATCGAGAAAATCGTTGGTATGGAACAAAAGAAACGATACAGCCTTGCACAGGTACTTCCTGTCTTTGGAGCTGTACTCTGCATCATGGTCTTTAATTCCTTTCTGCTAATTAAAGACTCAGGCAAGAAAAGCCTGACTGCCTTCGAATCGGCTACGATTGTAAATCCGCTGTACTTAATTGAGAAAGGATCTACGAATAAAATATTGAATAGTCCCGGCAAATCTGTTCCGGAGTTTATTCCACAAAATACAGTTGCTTCCAAGCGGGGCAGCGACAACGGAAATGCAAATGTTCTTGTTTCAATAGACCGATTTACGTTGGTTCCTTCTCTTGAAAACACCACGGCTCAATCGCCGAAGTTAGTGCAGCAAGTGGCTGCAGACGATATTGATCTTTCACTTTCTGCCGATCAAAAGCAGCAGGTAAAAACAACGCTCGACGCTACTAAAAAGGTGATGAAAACTTTACAGTGGCAACAGGTGGAATCTTCGATTGCAGATGTGATGAATGATCATGAAAAAGCTATTGCTAAGGAACAGTACATGAAAGAAATAGATAAAGCCGAGTGGGAAAACATAGAAAAGAATTTGAAAGCGAACTACGATAACATTAACTGGTTGAAAGTTAATTCCGATTTAAATAAAGCTTTAACCACTATTCAGTTAGATAGTATTCAAAATTCCTACTCACAAATATTAAGTCAGCTGGAAACGGTGGAAAGACAAATATCTACTCTGCAAAAGGTAAGTGTTAATCCTTTGCCAGACTGTTCGCTGAGCGATATTAAAATGGCGAAAGAACAGATAGAAATCAGACTGGCGGAAGTGAAAGCCTTAATAGCAAAACCAATCATTAAACTGTAATCACCAGATATTTCTTGGGCAGGTATCGCCGTAACGATTGCCGATCAAAAATCCAATAATCAATTCGTGCGTACCGCGACTTGCAGTATTCAATTCTGTTGTGGTGAAATCGTACGCATAGCCAACATTGAAGGTGTTTGCAACGTTCAAGCCGAGCATGGCCGAATAGCCGTTGCCGAATCTGTAGCTTCCTCCTGCCCAAAGTAAATCTTGATACTGAAGTTTAATATTGGCATCAAACCCGACGGGAGCACCTGACACATATTTCACCATTACAGACGGAATCGCATTGACATCTTCATTCAGTAAAAAGCGAACGCCTGCTGTTGAAAACAAGTGTGGCAAGAGTCGAATGCCGGTATTGTTTCCGACAAAGTCAACCTTCTGCGGAATAACCTGTTGCGCACTTACACCCACAAAATAGTTCGCCGAATACAGCCAAATTCCAGCGTTGAGATCAGGAGATATTTTAAAAAGTGAATTGCTTCCGGTGCCCAGCGCAGGATCAGCGGGATTTGATGGAAGCGCTTTAGATCCATCGTATCCGATTTTGGAAAAACCACCGGAAAAGCCCATTGCGACATTTGTTCGGGCAGAAAGTCCGAGATGATATGCGTACGCAGCGTCAGCTGTAAACCGGCTGTAATTGCCCGTCTGGTCGTTAATGATCGCAACGCCGATTCCATGGTGCGGCTCTGATGCCGTGTAGTTTTCCCAGTAGCTATTACCTCTGGGGTTTTGACCGGGAATATTGAAAGATGTAGTCGAAGTTTTATAATCCTTCTTGCCGATTGGCGTGTGCGCTGTGAAATAGAAAGTTTTTGGAGCTCCGCTCAAACCTACCCACTGGTCTCTGGCGCTAAGCTTAACATCCGTGTAATTTTCAATACCACTCAACGCTGGATTCAGAATGTAATTATTCAGAACATATTGTGTGTAGTGAGGTTTTTGTTGCGCCACGCAATTAGTGAAAACAAACACAAACAATATGACTGTTGCCTTTTTCATTATCGCACAATGTCAACATAGCCACTCATCGGTTTTCGTCCGTTTTTCGGGTCAACAATATAGTAATATGTTCCTGCCGGAAGCGGTTTGCCATTAAAGGTTCCATCCCACTCCTTTGTAGGTGCTTTTGATTCAAAAACCGGTTGTCCGTATCGGTTATAAACCCTTATCACCGCGCCTGGATAGCTTTCGAGATATTGAATGATCCATTTGTCATTGATACCGTCTCCGTTAGGCGTGAAAACATTGGGAATAGTGGGCGCTTTCAACACCTTGACAAATACCTGATCAGAAGCGGTGCATTTGTCAGCTGTCGTTACCTTAAGTGTATAAGTAATATCGTCCGACGGAGTAGCCGTGGGTTGAGCCGAGTTGACGTCCGATAAATTGACTGGAGGGCTCCACTGATATAAAAGCCCGTTTCCGGTGGCTGTGCCAAGGAGAACGGTGTTTCCTCCTTCAAGCATAAACCGATCAGGGCCTGCGTCAACCTTTGGCACCGGATAAATGACAATGCTCTGCTCTTTGTAATTAATGCAGCCGTTAGTGCCTGTAAATGTGTATCGCACCAGATGGCTTCCTGCACCTGAAGATTTTGGATCAAACAACCCCGTCGAAGATGCTCCTGTTCCAGAGAAAATTCCTGTTCCGCTTAAAGAGTTTGATATCGTTGCACTGGTAATTTGAAACGGTGCGGCATCTGCGCAAACCGCAGTTACAGGATCAAATTTTACCTGTGGAGTTGCCTTCAAGGTCACCGTTTGAGAATAATCGTTGAAGCAACTAATGCCGGAATATGCCCTTACGGTTATGGTGTAGGTT
>JAEZJD010000081.1 GCA_023436425.1 Bacteroidota bacterium
ACTATGTGCGTCACCGTTAGTTGCCACATTTGCGGCATCAATTTATTTTCACTTAATAGTTGGAAAACGTTCTTGTTCTGTTTATCCGTAAGTCTTGCAAGATTGATGACTTAGGATTAATAGTAACATTGAAGTAGCGGAAATTTCCGATCGGCGTCACTCCGATCGACATTTGCCAGCAGTGCAGATCACGGGAAATGTTCATGGTAAACATGGTAAGTTGCCGCGTGTTAAAGTCAAAATATCCGTTGGTGCCGAACTTCCATTTTGGTGTAAGGCTGAAATCGTTACTGAAAGAAAAGTTAGAAAAGAGATCCGTTACAAATCCGCTGTAATCAGGTTTTAATCGCCTGCTGAAACTCAAAGAATACGAAAGGTTCAGCGTCCACGGAATGTTGAAGTCTACAAACTCTGCCGGATTCTGCTTCATGTACTCTGCCAATCGAAGTTGGTCAGCAAGCAAGGCCGGATCAGTAATCGTTCGTTGTTGTGGCGTTGTAGAACCTTTTGTCGCATCCCTCGGTTTACTTTGAAAATTTGTAGACATGGCAACACTGCCATATCTGATTGTACCAAGCCTAAACTTATTTCCCTGCCAAACAAAGCGATCAACGCTTAAACCGGTTGGACCGACATCATACGGATCGAGCAATGCACTTGCAGTCAAACTTATTTTTTCAAAAAGGGTGCTGCGTAATGAGATATTGAAAGGCTCAAGTTTTTGAGAATCCTTCAGAAAATTGTAAGCACTGTTGATGCTGAAGCCGTCGATCAATCGAATTTTTTTGTCTTGCGATGTTGAGTCTTTGCGATTTTTTTTCTTCATCTCAAGATTGTTGTCAATCCCGAAGGTCATTCCACCAAATCTGCCGTAGCCATAACCTGAAAACAGATTTCCTTCAAACTGCGGCAACGCCTGCATGTGACCGAACGTATCCACCTGGATCACGTCATAAAATCTTTTGGAAAGATTTGGTCTGTAGGAAATTCCGACAGTAGGTCTTATCACGTGCCGAATTGCACTGTTTTTAAAATCAAACAATCCAAAAATGTTTGTGTTGAGCGACAAGCCGAAACTCATTTGCCGGTCAATAAAAAGCCCTTTCTTATCTACAATTGTGTCGACTTTTTTGCGGTTACTATTCCATCTTCTTCCATACCGGTGTGTGAGCCAGGTTTCTTCGTAAGAAATAGATGGACTAACAAAGATGTTGTCACCAAGCGGCGGCAGTTGCAGACTTATTGGAAACGAGTGTCTCGCTCCCCACGTTAAAGTATCTAATAAGTTTTTAAAGCTTACTGCAGAATCGTAAAATGCAATTTGATTGCGAGCTGTTCCCGAATACCCCACTCCAATTTTTTCATACCATTTTGGTGCTCCAATCATTTCCTTACGCTGAAATGGATAAACAGTGGAAATGCTGAAACCCGCATCGGGTAGTGTCACATAAATCAGTCCCGAATTGTTGTTCTGATTATGATTGGCGCTCAGCTGCAACGAATAACTTGGTGCGCCTTCTCTTCGTCCTCTCCATTGCTTTCCATAAGCAATGGACGATGTAAGCATGTTTTGAATATTCCTTTGTGGATTGTTTGGGATGAATTGATTGTACTTCGTGGAACCGGCATTCACATTGGCTGTGAACGTTGTTCCTGGTCGGGCATGCGCATCCACGGAATGATTCCATGCAATGTTGAAAGTTTTGTTTAGGCTGTAATCGGGATCGCCTTTGAACGCAATCTTTGTATGCTGCAAACCAATGTTGAAAGATCCGGAATATTTGTATCGCTTTCGGTATGTGGGAGTGATGTTCGCCGTCCATCCGCCATAAGAATACAAGTTGCCGCGAATTGTTACGTCATAATAATCATTCAACACATGATAATAACCAAGTCCTTCCAACCCTAATCCAAATTGTTCATTTGCGGTGAACTGCGGCGGCAAAAAACCTGAATGACGTCCCTGAAACAACGGATAAATTCCGAACGGCAAATAAATGGGAATAGGCACGCCTTCAAACTCCGGGTGTGTCGGGCCGGACACAGCCACTTTATCGTTTATAATTTTTAGCTTGTTCGATTTAAAAGCGAAGTGCGGATCATCCAAATTACACGTTGTGTAATACCCTTCTTTTATAAATACTGTATTGGCATTTACTTTTTTCGCCGTAGATGCTTTGATGAATAACTCACCCTCCTGAGTAAATGTGTTTGCCGTCAGACCTTTTTGTGTTTTGAAATTAAACTGAATAGAGTCGCTTTGAAAATTCTGCTTTCCCTGCTCAAATCTGGCTCGCGTGACAATGTTGCCACGCCCATCCCACTCACCAAAAGCGGTGAGAATGTTAGTTTGTTGATCCAGGCGAACAGAAGGTGCATTCAGCACAATGTCTTTGTAAGTCGTTGTTGTTTTTCCATACAAATAAAACTTTTGATCTTTCACCAACAACACAGCGCTGTCTTCAGCTTCGTAGTGAACCGGTGCATCCAACGTATCTTTTGAAAACACGATTGAAAATGTATCCACTATTGGTGCTACAGAATCTACGGGGATAGTATCTCGTGCAGATGGCTGAACAGCGACAGGTTGTGTGCTGACTTTTTGCTTCACCGTGTCAACGTTTGTCTTTTTCCCGGGTATTGTGTCAGAAGTTTGATGCAGTTGTAATGGCAGGAAGGTGTGTTGCGGATTATCAGAGTTGCCTGTTAAAGTGCTGTAAATATCTCTGAATGAATCACCGTGAGACTTACCCTGCAGCGTTATGGCAAAACAAATTAAACTTGCGATAACATAGAAGCAGGTTTTTTTTAAATTAAATTGCAGTCTCATCACAAGGTGTAAACAAAAGTAAACGTTTGCGCCTTAAAGGTTTTGTGAAGATTACTTAACATTTTTGGGAATCTGATATGCTTAAAAAAACTGTTCAACTAGCGGTGCTTTTCTTCACAGCACTCGCACTCCTTACTACTTCTACGAATGCACAGCAGGTGCTGAAAACAATTGTGATAGATGCCGGGCACGGGGTAACTCCCAGCGGTGGCCGTGTGGGGGCAAGAGGCACTTACTCTTATGAAGATGACATCTGCCTGGCGATTTCTAAAAAGCTGGTAACAATGGTTGCAAAGCAATACCCGCATTTACGTATTGTGGAAACAAGACCAACTGAAGCTATGGTTGACAATCGCGAAAGAGCCAACATCGCCAACAGAGAAAGAGGCGATCTTTTCGTTTCCATTCACGTGAATGCAATGCCTCCTATTCAACACAAGCAATTGGTTGGGTATAAAACAGATGTCTATTACACAGGTAAAGGCAAGAAACGGAAAAAACATACGCGGAAAATTCCGCAATACCGCTATTACGAAACTCCGAACACTGCTGAAAAAGGTACGCAGACATACATCTGGGGTTCGCACAAAGCCGATGACAAAGAAGTAGCCATCAGGGAAAATGCACCGATGCTGGCGGAAGAAAACTACCGCGAAAAGTATGGCGATCTGGACCCAAATTCTCCCGAGTTTATTGCTTTATCTCTTGCAAAAACGAAACAATTCACGCTTAGAAGTTCTACACTTGCAGGGATGGTGGAAGATCAGTTTGCGAAAATAGGACGGATAAGCGGCGGCAAGAAACAACGGCAGGTGGGCATTTGGGTGCTGCAAGCTACTGCAATGCCCAGCGTGTTGGTGGAAACAGGTTTCATCACTAATCCCGACGAAGAAAATTATCTCAACAGCGAAAGCGGTCAGACCGAGATTGCACAAAGTATTGCCAACGCCATCGGCGAATACATGAATTGGCTGGAGAAAAAGCAAATTCACGAAAGCGGAAAAAGTGGAAATCTCTGAGCATTTCGGCTGCCACATCTAAGCATCTTTTCCGTCAAAAATCCCGTTGTGCAATTGGTACGATTTTTTAACCTGCGTCTATACGTGAACGCCTGAGTCAGAATTTATCACTTAGTTTTGATGCATCAAGGCCGCCAGGTGAAAAAAGATTTCAATGAAATTTAGTAACGAGACCAAAATCGGAGTTTTAGCTGTTGCTGCAATTCTTGCTCTTGTGTTGGGGTTCAACTTTTTAAAAGGACAAAGCGTTTTCTCAAAGCCCTATGTGCTGTATGCCAAGTTCTCGGATATTGGTGCACTGGAGAGATCAAATCAGGTAAAAATTAATGGACTTACTGTCGGTACCGTTCACGAATTCCGACCTGCAGACAGAGAGGTAAATTCCATATTGGTAGAAATTCATCTCAACAGCAAAGAACTTCGTATACCCAAAAATTCTGTTGCCATCATCGATGGATCTATTCTTGGTTCTGCTTTCATAAACATCACCAAAGGAGATGCACATACGTACTATAAAAGCGGCGATACTTTATCAACGAGAATAGATCCGACATTAATGAGTGATCTCAAGGCGCAGCTCGCACCGACAATTATTCGGCTCAACGAAACTTTTGATTCTTTGAAAATCACTATTGGATTATTGAATAGCGTCTTCGATCCACGAACCAAGGGCAATCTACAGTCTACCGTTGCCAACCTTGACGCAGCTTCTGCGCAACTTGCTGTTCTTTTGAATGCACAAACTGGCGTTGTTGCAAGAACATTTAACAGCGTAGGCGTAATCACCGATAATCTTGCGCGGAATAACGACGCGATAAACAGGTCAATCAGGAACGTAGAAACGGCCACGGGTAATGTAGCCCGCGCAGATCTGGAGGGCACCATTTCCGAACTCAAAGGTGCTATCGGCGATCTGCGTTCCACTGTAAATAAAATCAATACAAACAATGGCACACTGGGCCTGCTGATGAATGACAGGCAACTTTATGACCGCTTCAATTCAATTGCCAATAGATTGAACAGCACTGCACTCAGTGCAGAGATCCTATTCGACGACATTCGTATTCATCCAAAACGCTACGTTAATATTTCTGTCTTCGGGGGCGGAAACAAAGGAGAGCCTATAACTTCACCTGCAGCGAAGGACTCAGTTCCGTCGAAGTACTGATGAAACGTAATATCGTTTTCTGTTTTTTTCTTGTTTGTTTTGCAACATCTGTAAGGGCGCAAATTGCTTCTGCGGATTCGGTAAATATTTTGCAAGCAGAGCGGCTTGAAGTGATTCCCGGATCATCAATCCAGTCGCTGGCCGGCAAGGTGAAAATTCAACAGGGAAGCACACTATTTTTTTGCGACAGTTGCATTCTGAATGCACAGGCACACACCTTTGAAGCTTTCGGAAACGTGCATATCAATGACAGTGACACCGCCAAACTTTGGGCGAATTATCTGCGCTATTTGACCGATCAAAAAAAGGCATACCTGACCGGAAATGTAAAGCTCTCCGACGGGAATGTTACGCTTACAACAAAGGCACTTGAATACGACGTCAATTATAAAATTGGCACCTACACCAACGGAGGTCGTGTGGTAAGCAGAAAAACAGTATTAACTAGTGGAGAAGGCACCTACTACACGGACGTAAAAGATTTTTACTTCCGAAAAAATGTAGAGTTGAAAGATCCGGGATATACATTAAAGGCTGACTCCCTCCTTTACAATACGCAGACGCAAGTAGCACGATTTATTGCGCAAACGTATATCAGGGACAGCAGCGGTCGGGTAATTCGCACCCGCGAAGGCTACTACGACACACGTGCACGCCGCTCAGAGTTTACGCAACGCACCAGTATTCAGGACAAGGCGCTTTTTGTTGCCGGGGACCGGATTGCCAGCGATGATTCTTCAGGAATTATTCAGATAGAAGGCAGAGGCGTAATGATTGACACTTCGAAAGGAATGAACCTGCTCGCCGACAGAATTTTTGTTGATAAAAAACGCGATGCTTTGCTC
>JAEZJD010000021.1 GCA_023436425.1 Bacteroidota bacterium
TGTTCTTTTTGTCCTTCACATAGTCACCGGTCAACTTGTGCGTTCGGCCAAGCGTATCAATCGGATTAATCAATTCACCTTCATCAAGCGGGTCGGTAACTACCCAGGAGAAACTTTTGGAAGCGGCATCGTAAACGAATACGTCTTTTCCCTCGCCCAAAATCTCCACTCCTTTTTTACGGATTCTGCTTCTTGCAATGGAGAAGCTTTTATCTATGGAACTCGTTTGGGTTGTTTCAGGGTCGTTGTCGACAACTAAAAACGGAAGCGCTGAGCTAAACTGCCCCTCCTTGTCGAATACCAAAACAAAAGCAGCTTTCTTTAAACCTCCAACTGCTTTCACCACGAAGTAAGTTTCCGCTCCTGCTTTTTCAAATTTTGAAAGTGGAACATAAACAAGTTTTTGGCCTCCCTTCACCAGGTTCTTCAAACTATCGCTAATTAACGGCTGCACAAACGATGAAGGAAGCGTATCGGTGTCTTTACTGTTTAGCAATTGATCATCGGTAATCTCATACGGAACTGTGCCGTTGGGGAAAGCACTGCTCATATTTTGATACGTGTAAGAATTAGCTGTTGGCTCTTCCTTTTTCTCTTCATTGTTGCACGATACCAAAGCAACAATGCCGAGTAGAACAACGAGTCTTTTCATCTAAACTGTTTGCCGGCAAAAATAGAACAACAATTATTTTGATAGATTTCAATTAATATTTAGGTTTGTCTAAATATTTAATTAGATGCATGCAAATTTTTCTGCCAGCGAGGAAAATTATCTGAAAACAATTTTCCACCTACAAATGGAAAAAGATAATGTAACCACGAATGAGTTGGCGGAGCAACTGAGTACAAAGCCGGCGTCTATTACAGATATGACGAAAAAGTTGAGCAGTAAAAATCTGTTGCATTATAAGCCGTATTACGGCTTTTCCCTGACGAACGATGGAAAAAAGATTGCTCTGTTCATCATACGAAGGCATCGCCTGTGGGAATATTTTTTATCGGAAAAGCTGGGGTTCGGTTGGGAAGAAGTGCACCTGCTGGCTGAAGAACTGGAACATGTAAGCAACAAAAAGCTTATCGACAGGTTAGATGAATATCTTGGGTTTCCTGCCTTTGACCCGCATGGCGACCCTATCCCCGATCACCGGGGAAAAGTTCGTACGATCAACAAAGTTTTACTGTCTCAGTTGCCGCTGAATACGCCCGGCGAAGTGTGCCAGGTGCGTAATCAGTCTCCGGAAATGCTCGACTTGTTGCAGCATAAAAAAATCACGATCGGAACAAAAGTGGAAGTAAAAAAGATATATGGTTTTGACCACTCGCTCGAATTAAAAATCAGAAATGCAACTCTTACCATCAGCGAACAGTTGAGTAAAAATATATTCGTCACGTATGAATAGAATTACCACAGACGCATCGCTAAGCGAAGTTCATCAAACGGTAGATACTACCACAGGATCGAAACCCGTCTGGAAAAGGATATTATCATTTTTCGGACCTGCATACCTGGTAAGTGTAGGCTACATGGATCCGGGCAATTGGGCAACCGACCTTGCAGGAGGTAGCCAGTTTGGCTATAAACTCGTTTGGGTGCTGCTCATGAGCAACCTAATGGCTTTATTGCTACAATCTCTTGCGGCACGATTGGGCATTGTTCGCGGTCGTGATCTCGCACAGGCTAACAGGGAAACATATCCAAAGCCTGTCAACTTTTGTCTGTATGTTTTAGCCGAAGTTGCCATTATCGCCACAGATCTTGCCGAAGTACTCGGGATGGCAATAGGCATTCAGCTTTTAACGGGCATGCCGCTTTTGTGGGCTGTTCTCATCACACTGCTCGATACGTTGTTACTACTTTTTTTGCAACGCTTTGGTATTCGAAAAATGGAGGCTTTTATCATTAGTTTAATCAGCGTCATTGCTGTTTCTTTTCTTATTCAAATTCTTTTAGCCAAACCCGATCTTGCGGAAGTAGGGAAAGGCTTTGTGCCCTCTCTGCCAAACAGCGCTGCATTATACATTGCCATTGGAATAATTGGCGCAACGGTAATGCCGCATAATCTTTATTTACATTCGGCACTTGTACAAACCCGAAAAATCAGCCGGGATGAAAGTGGAATAAAAAAGGCTCTTAAACTCAACTTCTTTGATACTACGATAGCGCTGAATCTTGCCTTTTTTGTAAATGCTGCGATATTGATTTTGGCGGGAAGTGTATTTTACTATGGCGGACGAACGGACGTGGCAGAAATAAAGCAGGCGCACGAACTGTTAGAGCCAATGCTCGGAACCACAGTGGCACCGACCTTATTTGCAGTCGCTTTGATTTGCTCCGGGCAGAGTTCAACTATTACGGGAACACTGGCAGGGCAAATAATTATGGAAGGATATCTGCGTCTTCGCATCAATCCATGGATGCGGCGGTTGATCACACGGCTGCTCGCCATTGTGCCCGCGGTTTTGGTGATTCTTATCAACGGAGAGAACAACGTAAATGACTTGTTGATTTTTAGTCAGGTGGTGTTAAGCCTGCAGCTGGGTTTTGCCATCATTCCGCTCATTCATTTTGTAAGCGACAGAAAAACGATGGGTGCATTTACCATCAAAACACCTACTAAAATTGCGGCGTGGCTCATCACATCGGTACTGGTGTATCTGAACGTAAGAATGGTGTTTGAAGAAGCTTCAGGTGTGTTTACATCAGGTGGAAACCTTGGTTGGAAGGTGGTGATCGTCCTAAGCGGGATTGCGTTTCTTGCACTGCTTATCATTTCACTTGTTTATCCGATCATGCGTAAAAAGCCATCAAAACTTACAGCAGAAATGCATAAAGCTCCATCTACGTGGGATGATGTCTCGGTGCCTTCTTTCAAAAAAATTGCTGTGGCACTTGATTTCAGCCGCCGCGACAAAGAAGTGATTGCACATGCCCTTGCACTGGCAACAAAAAACACCAGCATCACTGTGTTGCACATTGTAGAAAGTGCATCTGCAAAAATTCTTGGAACCGAATCAGATGATTTTGAAACAAGAACGGACCAGGAAAAGCTTGACTTTTATGTAGCACACATTGAACAAAAAGGTTTTGCCGCCGAAAGTGCATTGGGATTCAGAAACAGAACCAAAGAAATAGTGAGAATCGTAAAAGAAGTTAATGCTGATTTGCTCATCATCGGTTCACACGGGCACAGCGGCATGAAAGATTGGCTTTACGGTGAAACCATTAATGCTGTGCGGCACCAGTTAAAAATTCCTGTGCTTATTGTGTAATTAACGAAATCGAATATTCAACCCCACCATCCAGTTTGTTCCCGCCATTGGGAAGTAATAATTTTCTGTTGTCAAAGTATTGTTCAGATAGTAGCTGAAGGTGTAGCCATTTGGTTCGTACTTTTTATTGAAAATATTATTCACGTGAAGAATCAAATCAACATTGCTCAACCACTGCCTTGAAAAAGAATATGCAAGCCGAACATCCTGTGTGTAGTACGGATTCAGCGCTTTTGCGTCGCTGCTTGTATTATCCAAATATTGTTTACTTACGTATTTGCTCAAGAGATCAATTGTAAAATGCTGAATTGGAATAATAGTAATAGTTGCTGCACCGATAACATTTGGTGAAAATGAAATATCGGTTTCTGAATAGCTCACCTGCTTTTGGCCGCCGTTGTCGTAGTCATCAATATATTCTTCAAAATTCTTAACCTTATTTCTACTCAGAGTGAGATTGGCCGCTGCTCTCAGCCATTGCCTGATATTGGCTGCTCCCTGCAACTCCAGTCCCAGCCTGTAACTATTCGGAATGTTTGTTCGTGTGTATGCACCCACATCATTGATCTTGCCGGTAAGCACCAGTTGGTCTTTGTATTTCATGTAGTAAACGGTACTGCTGATATTTGCTCTTGATTTCTTCCACTCCATTCCAAGCTCGAGATCATTCAGCTTTTCAGGTACCGGTTGCTGCATTAACGATGCCTCAAAGTCATCCCTGTTTGGTTCTTTATGCGCAATGCTGTACGAAGCAAAAGCGATGAAGTTGTTTCGGTGAAATGTCACTCCCGCTTTTGGATTAAGGAAGCTGTAGTTGTGCAAAATTTCTAATGCAGGATTGTACCGGAAGCCATGAAGATCATGTGAAACTTTACGCCACTGCAAATCCGTAAAAAGCTGCAGATTATCAGAAATATCCTGCTGCCATTTCCCAAAAACATTAAAATCTTGTTTTTCTGCAGGCACATCGTACCACCTGTAGTCGTTTGATGGCAATCCTTTTTCCGCCCAGATCAGCTCTCCAAAATGCCTGCCTTTGTAATTAGTGACTGCACCTCCAAATGTCAGCTCAGTTCCGCCCAATTTGTGTTGCAAGGAAAATATGTCCCCATAAAAATCATTGTCCAACCAAAGTTGACGAACGAGATCGGTGCGACTAATAGTCGTTGTTCCATATACCACATTTGGAAGTGAGTAGCTTGAGTATTTCTGATTTGCTTTGTATTGTTCGTAATAGCCATTCCCTTTTATGTAAAATAACCCTGTATTGAAAACGAGTGATGGAGAAAGGTTTTGTGTCCAAAAAAACTGGTAGTGATCCTGCTGGTAATTATCTGTTTCATTTTCGTAGGGACTCCCGGGTTTTTCCATGCCAGCATAGTTAACCGTTCTGTTATTTTTCAAGTCCGTTTCGCTCACTCCATTCCACGCCTGGTAAGTTTTTTCAAATCCTGAAAAGACATTCAGTTTCAGGTTTGTTTTCTCGCCGACATAGCCGGTTGAAAAGAAAAACGATTTCAAATTAGAAGTCGCTCTGTCTATGTACCCGTTGCTGGAAAGCCGCGAAAGACGCAAGTCCGCAGTAAAGCGGTCATTGATCAAGCCAGTTCCCGCCTTTATTGTGTTCTTCAGCGTAGAAAACGATCCGTAGCTGTTGTCGAATTCTGCGTAAACCGTTTTGTTGCTTTCGTTTGTACTCAGATTAATGGTGCCGCCAAACGAACCCGCACCGTTGGACGATGTACCGACACCCCGCTGAATTTGGATGGTGTTTACTGAAGAAAGAAAATCGGGCAAATCCACAAAGAACGTCCCGGCACTTTCTGGATCGTTAAACGGAACTCCGTTTAAGGTAACATTGATGCGGGATGCATCTGTTCCGCGAATGCGAATGCCCGTGTAACCTACGCCATTACCGGCGTCGGAGTTCACGACCACTGAAGGTGTTTGGTTGAGTAAGAATGGCAAATCCTGACCGAGATTTTGCTTTTCAATTTGTGCTTTGTTGATGTTTGTTTTTGCAAATGGTGCTGTGGCAGACGCTCTAACCGCCCTCACTTCCACCGGAAGCAATTCTATTGTGTCTTGTTGCTGCGCGGTAGCAAGCAATGGAATAATGGACAGAACGGATAAAAGGTTCCTTTTCATTCGTAAGGTTTTGTAAATGAAAGGGAATGTCTGGAGGAGATTGTCTGAGTTCAAGTAAGGTGAAACCCTCAAACTTTGAACCCTAAACTTTGAACTTTATCTCTCCCTGCGCAGGCATTACCCTGATCAGGTTCTACGGGTTTGATCTCAGCTACTCCCGCCATTGCGGGAAGCACCCCGGACTCTGAAGCACAAAAATAATTAAGAAAATTCGGCTTGCCTGTAACTTTTATGCTTGTGAGCCGTTTCAGAGAAAACTCACTTATGAAAAAGGTGCTCTTTGCTTCCGTTCTCCTGCTTTTTTTCTCTGCTGTTGAAGCGCAAAAGGTAATTAACGATCCCAATGTTCAGGTGCGAACGGCGCAAAGTTTTCACGGCATTTCTGTTGCCGGCGGTATTGATCTTTATGTTTCCTATGGCGATGAAGCCGTGGCAGTGAGTGCCTCCAGACCAGAGTTCCGCGACCGGATTAAGACAGAAGTTGAGAATGGCATTTTGAAAATCAATTACGATCACAAGAACGGTGTAAATATTTCCGGAGAAAAAAAATTGCGGGCTTATGTTTCCTACAAAACGCTTAACAGTTTGGCAGCTTTTGGCGGAAGCGATATAACGGTGGACGGCACAATAAAAACTTCTTCTCTCAAGATAAATATATCAGGCGGCAGCGACTTTACAGGCAAAGTGGATGTAAACGAACTTGTAGTGAATCAGTCAGGTGGCGCTGATGTAAAAATATCCGGAACCGCCACAAAGGCTTCGGTTGACGCCATGGGCGGCAGCGATTTTAGTGGCTACGGGCTCACTACAGAAGTATGCGACATAGAAGCGAGCGGCGGTTGCGACGTTGAAATAACTGCGAGCAAAGAGTTATCTGCCAAAGCAACAGGAGCAAGCGATATCAGCTACAAAGGAAAACCTGCCTTGAAGGAAGTAAAAGCATCAGGGGCAAGCAGCGTTTCTGCAAAGTCATGATGAGGCAAAGTTGTCGATGGTCATTGTGAATTGCCGCTTGTTTTAACATATTTACTGTTCCCCCTTAACTATTCACTCTCGAAATACTTCACGCTATTTTCGCGGAGGAAGTTCTTGATTACTTCTGCATGAAGACACCAGCCTACGTGTAGAAAAGGCTGATAATGTGAAATCTTAATCCGTTCTGCATTTGCAACAATCTCGCGATTGTGCATATCAAAGCCAAGGTGAAGGTGATTGGTTGCATACTGCATACCGTAAACAATTCCGTTGCTATCGAATAGCGGACCGCCGCTCTGTCCCTTTAATCCCGGGGTGCTCATTTCAATTCCAAAAACTCCGTTTTCATCGGCAAGATGTCGGGTTACCATCCCTTCAATAGGAAAACGTGGCGTGCCGCTGACCCCTTGTTGCGTCCACTCAATCGTATCCGTAGAGGCATTGTATTGAAAGTTTTGAAATTCAGGAAAAGGAAACCCGAGGCGGCAAAGAAATGTTCCTTGCTTTATTTCATTCCCTGTTTTTAGAAATTTTGCATAAGAGCTGTACAACAGGTTCTTTGGATTTACCAACTTCACTATTGCAAGGTCATATTTTGGATGCGGAATCACCTGTACGGCATCGAAGGCTTCAGCACAGCTAAACCGTACCAGCAATTGCGCCAACGGATTTGTTTCGAAACCAAATTGCTGAAGTAATTCCTTCACTTTCTTATTGTAATTGCCACCTTTTTGCAATAATTCTTTTTGATTGCGGAACTGTGAGTATTTCTCAGCAAGACTTTGTGAAAAAGGAATCAACTGCGCCACGTGGTTGCACGTAACCGCCACTCCTTCGTCATTCACAAAAAACATCGTGGCTGCACCCGGCCGCACTGTGGAGCTTCCGTATGCCCTGTCAATAGTTTGGATGGGAGACGTAAATTTTGCTACTTCCTCAATTGCCTTTACAAACATGGGCAGCAAATTACAC
>JAEZJD010000128.1 GCA_023436425.1 Bacteroidota bacterium
AAGGAATACTTGCCTCCGGATTTCGGGTATAAAATACCTGCAGTTGCCATTACCGAAAATGTAAACGTCGGAGCGTTTTACTACAACTACAGTGCAACAGATTGGGCTAAAAAATACACCAACACACCAACGTTGGGCGAGTATAGCGCAACCACAGCGTCAGTAATGGCACAGCATCGTGCCTGGGCTGATCTTGGCGGTGTCGATTTCTTTGTTTTCAACTGGAATGGCGCTTCTTCGGGAGATCCAATTCTGAATTCTTTTGTTAATGGAAGAACGGAAAAAGTGAAAATGGTTATCAACTACAACACGGCTCACCTGTCGGCAACAAATACGTCTCCACTCGTCGGCACTAAGCTCACAACGATGATCAATGAGCTGAAAACGTTGGCAACAAACCACATGACAAAGGATTATTATTTCAAGACCGGAGACAAACCTGTTATACTAGTAACGCCGCTCAATCTATCCTCAAGTGCAGGTGCAAGCATAAACTACGCCACGGTAATACCTGCAGTGAAAGATGCCTTGAGCCAAATAGGTGTCAATGTGTACGTCATGGGAGAAATAACGCTTGGATGGTTGCCACCCGTTCGGTATGCACCTGCAATAAAAGCTATGGACGCCGTTAGTCCCACTAACTGGGCAACAGATATTTACGACAGATCATACTTCTTCAATTCTTTCACTGATATGAACTGGAAGAACTGGATTGATTCGACAACAACATGGAATGTTGATTTTACGCCTACAATTCTACCCGGCTATAACGATAAGAAGATGACGCCCACAAGCAAAATGTACGACATCGGAAGAACGCCGGAATTCTATACAGATCAAACGAATGTGGCAAAGAGAAATATGCCTAAAACAAGGATTGTTTTGATCAATTCCTGGAACAACTTTCAACTCGGTACCACATTGGAACCGGCCACTGAATACGGCAACACTTATCTGGAAATAACCAAAGCACAATTCAAAGTAAAGTAAGCATTACTTAACCGTAACTAAGAAACAATGACTGAAGAAAAAACAAGCACCATTAGCAGGCGGAAGTTTGTTGCTTCCATGGGAATGCTGGCTGCGGCTTTGCCATTGGGAAGCTGCGCATTCAACTTCACTCCCTCTGCCGGTAACGGCTTCAATTTTATGCTTCTTGGCGATATACATTATGATAAAGTCGACCATCACGATTTGGATTATGTAAGAAGCAAATTTGGCGAAGGCGATGTAACACAGATCCAGAACTATTCACGCATTGCTGCAGAAAATCTTCCGAAGCTTTTGGTTCAAACGAAACAACAGGGACAGGCGTTGAATGCAGATTTTTATTTACAGCTTGGCGACTTCGTCGAAGGACTTTGCGGTTCGGAACAATTAGCAACAAAGCAAACAGAAGAGTTCATTTCTCTGATGAAAGCGCAACAGCTAAACCGACCATTTTTCGTGATAAAAGGTAATCACGATATTACGGGAATAGGCGCTCCGGAAACCTACAAGAAAGTGGTGCTTCCCTGGCAAACCAGTGAGCAGAAACAGGAAATGAAGAATGCAAATTCGACGTTTGTTCACAAGAATGCAAGGTTTATTTTATTTGACGGCTACACACCTGATCAAAGTTTAGAATGGCTAAAGGGTGTGCTTGCCGATAACAATCAAAAGCTGATTTTCTTCTGCGTGCATCAACCGGTTATTCCATTTAATGCACGCTCCAACTGGCACGTGTTCGGCAGACCAGATCAGCAAAAACAAAGAGAAGAGTTGTTGAATCTGTTAGGTGATAACAATGCAGTTGTGCTTTGCGGTCATTTGCATAAAACAAGTATTCTCACTCGCAAAACAGCTCGCGGAAAAATCGTGCAGGTATGCACCGGCAGTGTCATGGAATTCAGCAACGGAAAGAACATCAATCATCTTACCGGCGTGAGTGCATACGGTCCGCAACTGACGGAGCTGGAGCCGAAGTTTAACACGAAAACACTTGATGAAAGAAAACTTAATCTCGAAAACGAAAAGCCTTTCATAAGCTATTTCGAATACGCAGACTTTATGGGCTACTCCACAGTTGCCGTTTCAGAAAAAGGAAACGTAGAAATGGCTATTTACAAAGGATGGGATGCTACGCCGTGGAAAAAGTTTAGCGTTACTGACCTCTTTAAAGTGTAAGAAATCACCTTCGAAAACGTGACATTATGAAGACATCCGATGATGGTGAGAACAGGTACATGTTAAGAGGTGCGTTTGTTTTTGTTCTTAGTCTTCTGGTTAACTCTTGTTTATCGGCATCTGAGCCTCAGCCGAAGTTAACGCGTGGACCGTACCTGCAGGCTGCTACTACTGAAAGTATAATTATCAGGTGGCGCACCGATGCTTTAGAAAGAGGCGTAGTGCGTTATGGCACTGAAAATGGTAAGCTGTCGCAGGTGCAGGAAGGTGTTCTTACCACGGAGCATATCATCAAAATTTCTGGGTTAAAACCATCTACCAAATACTTTTATTCCATAGGCGGGCTTACGCATACTTTACAAGGTGACAAGGACAACTATTTCTACACGCTTCCGCAACCGGGAAGTAAGGAAAAAATAAGAATAGCTGCTTTAGGTGACTGCGGCAACAACTCCGAGAATCAAAAACAGATTCGTGATCAGGTGCTCCGTTACATGGGTGATAGTTATTTGAATGCTTGGATTCTCCTGGGCGACAACGCTTACGAAAGCGGAACTGATGCAGAGTTTGGCGCTAATTTTTTCGCGCCTTTCAAAGATGATATTCTGAAGCGATATGCACTATTTCCCACACCCGGCAATCACGATTATAGGGACATCGATAAATACCGTGGCAAGTCGCAGCAGTCGCAGGACATTGCTTATTACAAAGTATTCTCAATGCCGGTAAATGGGGAATCTGGCGGCGTCGCTTCAAACAATGCGGCATATTATTCTTTTGACGTAGGCAACGTGCATTTCCTTTCACTTGATTCCTATGGTAAGGACGCAGACGGCAACAGAATGTACGACACGTTGAGTCCACAGGTGCAGTGGGTGAAGAAAGATTTGGAGGAAAATAAAAATAAGGATTGGGTTGTCGCGTATTGGCATCATCCGCCGTTTACCATGTCGTCACACAATTCTGATAAGGAAACAGAGCTTGTGAAAATTCGGGAAAATTTTATCAGGATTCTTGAACGCAATGGTGTCGATGTTGTGCTTTGTGGGCACAGTCATGGCTATGAAAGAAGTTGGTTAATGAATGGTCATTACGGAAGAGAAGAAAGTTTTGATGCAGCCGCACATGTCATTGATGGTTCCACGGCAAAATACGACGGCAGCTCAAATTCGTGTCCTTATGTTAAGAGCGAATCCGGCAAAGGAATCGTGTATGTAGTGGCAGGTTCTGCGGGCAAACTGGATACAAACGTGCAAAAAACATATCCGCACGATGCAATGGTTTATTCAAACTCGAAGGTTGGTGGTGGGCTTATCCTCGAGGCGGAAAACAATCGTCTTGATGTAAAATGGCTTTGTGCTGATGGCGTTATTCGCGATCAATTCACCATGATGAAGAACGTGAACAGGCGTACACCTTTACGAATGAAAAAAGGGGAAAAAATAACCCTCGCAGCTTCTTACACCGGCGTGTACAACTGGAGCCATTCAAACGAAAAAACGAAGTCTGTCTCGATAGTTCCAAAGGTCGGAAAAACCGTGTACACTGTTCGTGATCAATTTAACTGTGTGCACAATCAGTTTGAAGTAATAGTTGAAAAATAAATTGATGAAAACAAGAAACAAACTAATTGCACTCGCATTATTTCTGTTATCTGTGGTTTTTGCAAAGGGGCAGGATGTAAGTTTTATCACGCTGGGAGATTTCCATTTTGACAGGCTGCAGTATCACGATATGGAGTATGTGAAAACGAGACCACAGGATTACGAGCAAATCACCAAAGAATATCTCAATTATACCTTCAATATTCAGCCTGCATTCTTGCAGCTAATTAAAAAGCAGGCGGCTGCAAACCCTTCCGTGAAAGCGGTGGTTCAACTCGGCGATCTCGTGGAAGGTGTCTCCGGCAACTTGGAGCTGGCGCGCCAGATGAATTTAGGAGTGGTGAATTTTATTGATTCATTCAAAATGCCTGTTCCATGGGTTTTGGTAAAAGGTAATCACGATGTAAGCAACAGTCCCGGACAGCCACAGGCGTGGGAAGAAGTGATAAAACCGTGGGCTGCAAAACAAGTGAAAAAGGATGTCAATGATGGAATGTACACTTACAACATCAGCAAGAACGTACAAATCTTTGTTCTGGATCAGTTTTTCAGCGTTGACAAGAACTTGCCTGAATTGGAAATGGTGAACTGGTTGGAAAGAGAGTTATCTGCGTCAACGGCTAAGTACAAATTTGTCGCGGCGCATCAGCCCGTGATACCAGTAACACAACGATGCTGGCATCTGTTGGCTGGTATTCGTCGGCCGCTGCCTGACACAAGCACTTTGAGGGATCGTTTTCTTAATCTTTTGGCAAAGCACAACGCGATTGTTTTGTCAGCGCACATGCACGAATATTCCGTACTCACCCGTGCAACAAAATCGGGCAACATAGTGCAGGTGATGGTGAATAGTGTCAATCGCAGCCTTGAACCACCGAAGCCAAAGAATTATACTCATGAATACAAGGGTGATGTGTGGGTGACGGAAAAGCCTGACTGGCAACCAGCAACCAAAGACGTTCGATTTAAAATTTTAGCCGAAGAAAAACAACACATCGTAAGTTTTACCAAAGCAGATCTTCCCGGGTACGCAGTGATTTCTATCTCTGACTCCAAAGGTCAAGTGACGCTCAATTACTACAACGGTTTGTCTGAAAAACCGTTTGAAACGATTAACCTGACTGAATTACAAAAGCTGAAGAAACAAGCTATAAATACTCAAATAAAAGCAGAATGAAAAACCGGATTGTTTTAGGGGTAGATATTGGAGGCTCGCACATCACTGCAAAACTTGTGGATTTGCAAAATAAATGTGTGCTCGATGGAAGCGAGGTAAGAGAAGGTGTAAACGCGAAGGGCACAGCAAGTGAAATTATTCGATCGTGGTGCGGCGTTATAGAAAAAGCTTTCGAAAGTGACAACATTGTTTGTAAAAAAATTGGCATCGCCATGCCCGGCCCTTTTGATTACGAACAAGGTATTGCCTGGATGAAAAATCAGGACAAGTACGAAGCTTTTTACGGATTGAATGTGAAGGAAATGCTGGCTAATGAACTAGGAAATTCGTCCGATAATATTCGATTTGTTAACGATGCAGAAGCTTTTCTTAAAGGCGAAGTTTTCATCGGCGCAGCAAAAAATGTTTCAAGAGCAGTGGGCATTACCCTAGGGACGGGACTAGGTTCCGCACGATATGCGGATGGCATTGCAGAAGATGCAAATTTGTGGTGCTCACCTTTTCTGGATGGTATTGCCGAGGATTATTTATCAAGCAGATGGTTTATTCATCGCTACGCTGAGCTGACGGGAAAATCTGTATCAGGCGTGAAAGATTTAGCGCTGATGCCGGATAATCAATCTGAAAAAGTGTTTTCCGAATTCGCCGACAACCTTGCTCTCTTTCTGCGTGGTGTTATTGCTGCCGATGATCCGCAGGTGATTGTTTTAGGTGGAAACATATCGAACGCGTTCCCACTTTTCGCTGACGATCTGCTGCGAAATCTGAAACAAAAATCCCACAGTCCATTCGTGAAAAAGACTTTACTGGGAGAGCAGGCGGCGCTTATCGGTGCAGCAAGTTGCTGGCAACAAGTTCCCGATGTGCTTGAAGAAGCTGCACGGGCTTAATACTCTTAACCGTAAAATGAATTTTATGAAACTACATTGCTTATTCTGTTTCACGGCTTTGGTGGTGATTACCATCAGTTGTTCTGCACAATCTCCAATAAAAAACAGAAAGTACATGACTTACAACAACCTGGTGATGGTTGGCTACCAGGGTTGGTTTAATGCAGAAGGTGATGGCGCTGACCGCGGATGGAATCACTACACCCACGACAAAACCTTTGAACCCGGACACACGAAGGTTGACTATTGGCCGGACGTTTCCGATTATGCAGTGAAATACCCCACTGCATTCAAGCTCGCCAACGGCGAACCGGCTTACGTGTTCAGCTCTTACGATGAAAGCACCGTTGATCTGCATTTTAAATGGATGAAAGACTATGCAATTGACGGGGCGTTTATGCAACGGTTCGTTACCACCTTCATGAACCCAAAAGGTGCAAAGCACTACGAGAAAGTCTTGAATTCTGCTGTAAAAGCATCAAAAAAATACGACAGAGCAATCGCTATTATGTACGACCTGTCGGGAATGAAAGCTGAGAACTATAAAGATGTGATTGAAGATTGGAAGCAGCTCGTGAACAAATACCGTTTCAATAACAAAGACGCGAACGAAAATTATCTATTTCACAGAAACAAGCCACTGGTTGCTATTTGGGGAGCAGGTTTCAACGACGGCAGAAAATACGGTTTGAAAGACGTAGAAAAGATTGTTGATTTCCTAAAGAACGATCCTGTGTATGGCGGGTGTTCCATCCTGCTAGGCATTCCCACCTGGTGGAGAGAGCTTAAGTTTGACACGCAAGACGATCCTTTCCTTCACACACTTGTCAGAAAAATTGATATTGTTCAACCATGGTTTGTAGGCCGCTACAAGGAGGACACCTATCCCGGATTTAAACAGCGCATTGTTGACGACATAGATTGGTGCACGAAAAATGGATTGGATTATGTACCCGTCGCTTATCCGGGATTTAGCTGGCAAAACATGAGACCAAATGATGCATTTGATGCAATACCAAGAAACAAAGGAAGCTTTTTCTGGAAGCAATTGTCCGGTGCAATTGAGAGCGGTGCAAAAATGATTTATGTAGCCATGTTCGACGAAATAGACGAAGGCACGGCAATCTTTAAATGTGCCAAAGAAGTTCCGGTGGGGGCAAGTAAGTTCGTTCCTTATGAAAAAGAAATTCCCTCCGATCACTATATGTGGTTGACAGGACAGGCAGGGGGAATGCTGAAGAAAGAAGTTCCGTTTTCCCAAAACATTCCGTATCGTACGTATTAACAGGTTTTTTGCACAAAGAAATCAATAATTCTCTTTTGCTAAAACGATTTAGTATTCTATTTTTGATCAGCGATTGCCCAGCTATGATAAGACTGCTTTTCTTCCCGATCTTTCCTGCGGTGTCGATCGCCAATTACGTTTCTTCTAAACCTCAATTATGAAAAATTTTTTGATCATCCTTTTTACCTGCATGTGTTCGTCATTGCTTGCACAGGACGTAACAATAACAGGTAGAGTAACAAACAGCGAAGGCGCACCACTGGCCGGAGTTACCGTTACCGGAAATGAAGGTAACCGCCAATTCAGAACTGCAACTGATGCTCGCGGCAATTATACTCTCGCCGTTTCTTCGGGCGTGCGGGAATTGGTATTCACTTACGTGGGTATGCAGACGCTGACAGAACCCATAAGAGGCAGACGTGACATTAGCGTTCAGTTGAGCCAGTCTGCCGGACAAATGGAACAGGTAGTAGTAACTGCCTTAGGTATTCGCCGCGAGGCAAAAGCATTGAGCTATTCTCGCCAAAGCATGGACGTGTCGACGCTTGCGGAAGCGCCAACTACAAACATCGTTTCATCACTTTCAGGAAGAGTTGCAGGCGTGCAAATAACGCCTCCCGGAACAAACACGGGTTCTGCCCGTGTGGTAATACGCGGGAACAATTCTATTACAGGAAATAACCAGCCGCTGTTTGTGGTTGACGGCATTCCTGTCGATAATTCTTCAGGTGACAGCAGGGTTAGAACTTCTGCAAATACAGACCTTGATTATGGCAACGTGGCAGCAAACATCAATCCTGAAGATATTGAAAGCATTGAAGTGTTGAAAGGTCCGAACGCTGCAGCCTTGTACGGTTCGCGTGCTGCAAACGGTGCTATCCTTATAACGACAAAAAAATCTGCAGGCACAAAGTTTAAAGTGACTTTCAATTCCAATTCCACATTTCAACGCATAACGGAGTTCCCGGATTATCAGGACGAATTTGGCGCAGGCAACAGCTTTAAGCTGGATGGTTCCGGCTCCACAAATAATGCGGATCGTATCCCCAATCTTGCAGTGTTCAACCGCAGTTGGGGCGCACCAATGATGGGGCAACCCGTTATCAGCGTCAATGGTCAGCCAAAACTCTATTTACCACAGCCTAACAATGTTCAGGATTTTTATCAAACAGCGAGTCTGCTCACAAACTCTTTATCCGTAGAAGGTGGAAATGCTGATAACAACTACCGCCTTTCTTATACGAATTTCAATGGTGGCAGTGTTGTGGCAGGTATCAACAACAACGTTCGGCACACGGCGAATGTGCGCCTGGTAAACAAATTCACCAAGTGGCTTGATATGGATTCAAAAGTAACCTTCACAAACAACAAGGTTACCAACCGTCAATATATGAACGGAAGTCCCCTGAATCCGATTTATCAGTATGCCTTCATGGTTCGTGATGATCAGCTTTCTGAAATAAGAAATTACAAAGATCAATACGGAAACGAAACGAATACACATACCGATTTTCTAAACCCTTATTGGGCAATTAACGAGAATCCAAATCAGGATATAAAGAATCAAATACTTGGAGCATTTAATATCAACGCAAGATTCAACAGCTGGTTGCGCATGACTGCAAAATTGGGTACTGAAATGTATTGGCTAAACGGCTACACTTTCCGAAACAAAGGAGCGCAAACCAATCCAACAGGAAGTATGGGAACCTTGAACAATTCGCTCCAAACGACAAACGCAGATTTAATTTTATTTGCAAACAACCGCTTTGGAAAGGTTTCTGTCAATTCTTTCATCGGCGGTGGACGATTTCAAAACAAGGTTCAGCAAAACTCGCAGCGAATTATTTCCCTAATTCAGGCGGGACTGGTGAACTTGTCTAACTCCAATGATCCTGCCGTTGTAGATCAATTCGAATCAGACAAAATTATTTATTCTACCTACGGGTCTGTTTCGCTGGGTTACGACAATTTCGCATTTGTTGATGTGACGGGTAGAAATGACTGGTCGTCTACGTTGCCGACGAATAACAACTCCTATTTCTATCCCTCGGTTGGTGGTTCTTTGGTCTTTACAGATGCGTTCAAAATACCCAAAACCGTATTGAGTTTTGGAAAATTGAGAGCATCATACGCCATTGTAGGCAATGACACTGATCCATACCAACTCGTACCGACATACTCTTTCAGCGGAATCATTTACAATGGTCAAACCTTTGCGTCGCTTTCACCAACTTATTATAATCCCGATCTCAAGCCTGAGAAAACCGGCTCAACAGAATATGGTGTTGACCTTCGCTTTTTTAGAGATCGGATAATGTTTAGCGCAACGCATTACAAAACTTCTACAACAAATCAGATCGTTACAGCGCAGATCACACCGACGAGCGGATTCACACGTCGTTATTATAATGCAGGTGAAATTCAAAACTGGGGTAACGAACTGGTGTTGTCAGGATCACCTGTAAAAACAAAAGCATTCAACTGGAACGTTTCTGCCAACTGGGCAAAAAACAATTCGAAAGTTGTGAGCCTTGTCGAAGGTGTAAACAGTTTCCAACTAAGAGATTGGTTTGGTAGATTGATAGTGTATGCTGAAGTAGGACAACCATACGGTGTGATCAGAGGTGCAGGATGGAAACGCGATTCTTTGGGGCGCAAACTTGTCGCTGCGACAGGTCTTCCGATTGCACAGGCAAACATGGTGTTGGGAACAGCCGTTCCTGATTGGACCGGCGGTATTACCAATGCTTTCAAGTACAAAAATCTCTCGTTGAGCTTTTTAGTTGATGTTAGAAAAGGAGGAAGCTTCTACTCTGGTACCTATAGAAGATCGTATATCTCCGGCGCTCTGGCTGCCACTTTGCCCGGCCGTGAAGACTATTATCTGCACAACTACATCTACGGGGAATCGTCTAACAATTTACTAGGTGGCTTCATTTACAGCGACGCGTATTTTGAAAATGGACAGCCAAACAACAAGTACGTAACGCCACAATCGAACGGCTTCTCTAACATTGACGAGATGCAAATATTCGATGCAACCTACGTGAAGTTGAGAGAACTGGTGCTAGGTTATAGTCTCCCTGCCTCCCTTTTGAAAAGGTCAGTTATAACCGGTGCTAACATTTCCTTATCAGGAAGAAACCTCTGGACGATCTTCAAAAACGCTCCGCAGGGTATCGACCCTGAATCGAGCGTTACATCAGGGAACGGACAAGGAATTGAGTATGGTTCGTTACCGCCGTTTGCTACTTACGGAATAGACATCAGAGTGACCTTCTAAATCGAAAGCAATGAAACACTTAAATAAAATTTTTCTTGTTGTTATGTTGTTTGCAGTTGCACTTTCATCGTGCAAACGCGAGTTGGAGACAACAAACATTAATCCAAACGATCCGGAAAATGTGGATCCGGAATATCTGTTAAACACTTCGGTGTACAATACGATGAATCTTTTTGGTGGAGCAATGCGCCGCGAAGTTTTGTCGCACTATTCCAATTATATTTCTGTAGGTGGCGGTCAGTTGCAGCGGTACTACACGTTTGCCTCTACCGTGAATGGATATTGGCAAACTGCATATGTTAACTGCCTCCAACCGGTTCATCAGATAATAACTAAGTACAGCGATGATCCTGCCTACAAAAACCGCGTCGCGATTGCCAAAATTTTTGAAGCCTACATTTATTCGAATGTGGTTGCTACATGGGGAAGTGTTCCAAAAACACATGCGCTTTCCGGCGAGGTATACATTCCTTACGATAAAGAAGAAGATATTTATTACGATTTGATGAATACGCTGAAAACAGCGGCAACGTCTATTGACCTCAATGGTGATCGATATATTAAAAGTGCTGATGCTGTATATGGAGGTGACCTAAATAACTGGAAAAAATTTGCCAACACGCTCAGGCTTCGCCTTGCCATACGAATTTCCAATGCCAATCCCGGAGAAGCCCAAAAAGTTGTTTCAGAGGTTTTGGCTGACGAAGCAAATACCATCCGGTCTGCTACTGAGACAGCACACACCTTCTGGGGAACTACACCGGAAACCTGGAGCTATTTGTACAACTACAATGTGTTCAATGCAGCATCAAATGCCGCAAGCTTGAATGTAGTGAGCGAATCGCTAATTGAGCACATGCTGCCGTATAATGACCCGCGGCTGCCTGTGTATGCAAAGCCTGCGAGCCAGGGTCCGTACAAAGGCAAATATTGGGGACAGCCGAAAACAACATCACTGCCGTTAGGCGTTACATTGCCCGGCGGTAACCCTCATTCTAATCTTGGACAATTAGATTATTCGCAAATCGGCGATTATTTCCTTAAGCCGGACGCAGAATATGTGTTGCTGTCTTATGAAGAATCGGCTTTCCTGAAATCGGAAGCTGCGCTAAAAGGATGGGGCGGATCTAAGACTGCAGAACAGTATTATGTTGAAGGAATAACAGCCTCAATGACCAAGTATGGAATTCCGCAAGCAGATATCAATGCTTACCTGAACACTCCCGGCATCAAATGGAATACGGCAGTTGATACCACCGGGAGAGGCGCACAGTTCACAGATTACATTGGAATTACCACCAGTGCTATTCTCACGCCTAATCCGCTCAGGCAAATAGTGATGCAGGAATGGCTTGCACTGTTCTTTAACCCAATGGATGCCTGGACCTTAATTCGCAGAACCCAATTGCTTGAATTTCCTCCTCACTTCAACCCTGATGGCGGAGAAGGTGGTGCTGTGGGATTTGCGTATATACCTCAACGTTTGAACTACCCCGGAATAGAATACCAGGTGAATGCAGCAGAACTCAGTAAAGCGTTGCAATGGTTGGGAGGACCTGACAACCTGAAAACAAAATTGTGGTTTGCTCTACCAATAAAAGAAAATCCATTCTTACCACCGTGGAGATAACCACATGTTTTACGAAAGGAAATACAAACCATTGTTCTTAAAATCAAATAAAATGATTACCAGATATATTAAGCAGGCGCTTTATCTTTTTTTATTCTTCTCCGCATTCACTGCGTGTAAGAAGAATGAAGCGCCGGATGAATTTGCATCAAAATTCAAGTATCCAATTCCTGCTGTAAAGCTCACAACGAGCGCTAACGTCGGCGCTTACTACATGAATTATACGAGTACTGATTGGAACAAAGCACAACCTGATACCTCGTTATTGGGAAAACCGTATAACGTTTTGACAGATGCATCACTTCTGCCTCGCCAATTAACGTGGGCTGATGAAGGTGGCGTTGATTTTTTCATCATGAAATGGAATAACGGGTCAACTGACAACCAGCTGTTGAATGCATTTGCGACTGCGCGAACAAATCAGAAAGTGAAAATGGTGATTGATTACAACACAGCGCATTTAAGCGCCACAAATGCTTCACCATTAAAAGGTACCAAGCTTGTTACAATGCTAAATGAAATGAAAACGCTGGTGCAAAATCATATCTCGAAAGACTATTATTTTAAATTGGCAGGGAAGCCGGTCATCATGCTGTCTCCACTAAATCTTTCTTCCTCCGCGCTAACCAGCATCGACTACAAATATGTAACTGATACATTAAGGATTGAATTGAAAAAAATAGGTGTAGATCCCTACATCATTGGTGAATTGACAACAGGTTGGGCGGCGCCGGTTAACTACGATCAAACAGCGTTGGCAGCGATGGACGCAGTTACACTGACGACGTGGAACACTCCAGATTATGATCGCTGGTGGGCTTTCTATAGTTACTCAGACTTGAACTACCAAAACTGGAAAACTTCTCTCGAAAAAATGAATGTGGAGTATGTGCCTGTCATTTTCCCGGGCTACAATGAGCCGAGCCAGCCCACTCAGCGCATTATCGAAAGAACAGAACAGAACTATGTAGATTATGCAAACGTTGCAAAACGAAGCATGGGTAAAAATCAGTTAGTAATTATTAACTCATGGAATGATTTCTCAAGGGGTACTCATCTTGAGCCATCGAAAAAATACGGAACAAAATATTTAGAGCTGACCAAAAGAGAATTCAAGGTTCCATAAACAGCACCAACCATCTGCAACGAGAATGACGAATAAAAGAATATTAGTATGAAAAAAATTTTGATTGGATTATTATCGTTGTGCAGTTTATCCGTATCGGCACAAAAACAGAATTCATCGCTACCGAGACCGAAGCTCGTGGTAGGTATCGTGGTCGATCAAATGCGGTGGGATTATTTGTATCGTTATTACGATCGCTACCAGCCCAACGGATTTAAGCGTTTGCTTAATGAAGGCTTCACCTGCGAAAACACTTACATCAATTACATCCCAACAGTAACAGCCATCGGTCACGCTACAGCGTATACGGGTTCAGTGCCGGCAATTCACGGAATTGCAGGAAACGAATTCATTATTCAGGCAAGCGGCAAGCAGATGTATTGCACCGAAGACAGCACAGTTCAAACTGTGGGCAGTACATCTAACGCTGGTAAAATGTCCCCTCGCAATTTGCTGGCAAGCACCATCACCGACGAGCTGAAACTGGCAACGAACTTTCGCTCCAAGGTAATTGGTGTGGCACTGAAAGACAGGGGAAGTATTTTACCCGCAGGCCATGCTGCGGATGCAGCTTATTGGTTCGACAATTCAGGGGTATGGATCACAAGCACCTTTTTTATGAACGAACTGCCAGATTGGGTGAAAAAATTTAATGAACAAAGACTCCCCGAAAAATATCTGAAACAAGATTGGAACACACTATACGATATTAAAACGTATGTGCAAAGTTCTCCTGATGAAAATCCCTACGAAGGTCCATTTACCGGAAGTGAAAAAGCAACATTTCCGGTAAAAACCTCGGGTATGTTTTCGAAAAGTTTCGATATTATTCGTACCACGCCTTACGGCAACACACTCACCGCGGAATTTGCAAAAGCTGCAATAGAAAACGAGCAGTTAGGAAGGGATGACATCACAGATTTTCTGGCCGTAAGTTTTTCATCTCCCGACTACATCGGCCACCGGTTTGGTGTGAACGCTGTTGAAATCGAAGACACATACCTGCGGCTTGACAAAGACCTTGCATCGCTTCTCAGTTATATAGATACAAAAGTTGGCAAAGGCACCTACACTGTGTTTCTCACAGCAGATCACGGTGCGGCACATAATCCAAATTTTATGCAGGACAATAAATTGTCCGCAGGTTATTGGAACAGCGGGCAATTTCAACGTGAGTTGAACACTCTGCTGGAACAGACATACAATGAAAAGAATTTGGTACGAAGCTTCAGCAATGGGCAAGTTCATTTGAATAACGGTTTGATCGAAAGCAGTAAGCTCAACGAAGAAGCTATCCGGCGCGACATCGTCAAATTTCTTCGTAAAAAACCAAACATTGCATTTGTTGTAGACAACAACAATGTTGGAGAATCTGGTGTTCCTGAACTGTTGGCTGAGCGGATAAAAAACGGGTACAATATCAAACGTTCCGGTGTTATCACCTATGTGCTGGAGCCGGGGTGGTACACCGGCGGCAACACAAAAGCTACAGGAACGACACACGGTACCTGGAATGCGTATGATGCACACATTCCAATGTTGTGGATGGGCTGGGGTATCAAACACGGAAGCACTAATCGTGCAACCAACATGACGGACATTGCTCCAACCGTTGCCGCATTGCTGCACATTCAGGAGCCGAACGGAAACATAGGAAGACCAATTGAAGAAGCACTTAAAAAATAATCAGCACCCTTTCAATACGTGTTTATGAAAAACAGTTTTTTATTGTTGTCTTGTGCACTGCTTTTTGTCATTAGCGTTGATGCGCAAAAGACGAACGTAAGCAAAGTTGATCCAACCATTGGAAGCGTAGGATTGATTCTTGTGCCCACACGTCCTGCCGCTCATTTGCCCAACAGCATGATTCGTGTGTTTCCCTCCAGAAGAGATCAGCTTGACGACCAAATTGATTTTTTCCCGCTTACTATATCATCGCATAGGCAGCCAAGTTTGTTTTCATTAATGCCTGTTTCCGCACAGTTTTCAAACGACATTTGGAAGAAATCGTTCACCTGGTACAACGAAACAACCACACCGTATTATTATGCTGTGCGACTGGAAGAAAACAGCGACAGCATCGAGTTTGCTCCATCTGCGCGAAGCGGATTTTTCCGTTTCCATTTTTCACAAAACGCTCCGCACTTCATTCGTCTTGGTGTCTTAAACAACGGCGGTAAAATAAATGTTGAAGGAAAAAGAATTATCACCGGCAGCGATTCGGTGAAAGCGCTACCTGCGTTTTTCTATGCAGAAGTCAATACCGACATTCTTGATACCCGATTTGCTGATAACAATCAAAAGCAACTATTGGCGAGGGTGGATGATAAAAAAGGTACAGTTGAATTCCGCTATGGAATTTCTTTCATCAGCATTGAGCAGGCAAAGCAAAACATGCAGAAAGAAATTGGCGGACAATCTTTCGCATCAGTAAAACAAAAAGCGCTCGACAGTTGGAACAAGGTATTATCACAAATAAACGTAAAGGGTGGAACAGATGCTCAGAAGCGTGTTTTTTATACATCGCTTTACCGCTCGTACGAAAGAATGGTGGACATAAATGAGTATGGAAAATATTACAGCGCATACGATCGAAAAATTCATCAGTCGGATAAGCCCTTTTATGTTGACAACTGGCTGTGGGATACCTACATCGCACTGGAGCCGCTTCATACTATTTTGAACCCGCAGATGGAAGTCGACAAAATCAATTCGTACATCAACATGTACGAACAAAGCGGCTGGATGCCTTCTTTCGCTCTTGCATTTGGCGATGATCCCTGCATGACCGGTAACCACGCTGCGGCCTGGATGGCAGATGTGTGGGTAAAAGACAATCATGGTTTTGATTTGCAGAAAGCGTATGAAGGACTAAAGAAAAATTCGTTGGAAGCTACGTTGCTTCCGTGGCGCAACGGTCCTGCTACTTCCCTAGATCGATTCTATAATCAAAATGGGTACATGCCGGCATTGCGTGTTGGCGAAACCGAAACAGTGCCGGAAGTGCACAGTTTTGAAAGGAGACAAGCCGTTTCAGTTACATTAGAAAACAGTTATGATGACTGGTGCATTGCACAAATAGCCAAAATTTTGAACAATCCACAAGACAGAGATTTGTTTTTAAAGAGAGCTGCTAATTACAAAAATGTGTTCCGCACCGACAAAGGTTTTGTGTGGCCAAAAGATGCGGAAGGAAAATGGATTGAGCCATTTGATCCAAAGTTTGCCGGCGGTCAGGGCGGACGTGATTACACAACAGAAAACAATGCTTACACATGGAACTGGAGTGTGAAGCACGATTTGAAAGGCTTATTCGATTTGATGGGTGGCAGAGCCAAAGCCGAAGCTAAACTTGACAATCTGTTTAATGAAGATTTGGGAAGAAGCAAATACAATTTATGGTACACCTTTCCCGATGCCACCGGTCTGGTTGGCCAGTTTGTAATGGGTAACGAGCCGAGTTTTCACATTCCATATTTATACAACTACACAGGATCGCCCTGGAAAACACAAAAGCGGATCCGCATGCTGCTCGACACGTGGTTCACCGATAACCTTTTCGGAATTCCGGGCGATGAAGATGGTGGCGGCATGACAGCGTTTGTTGTTTTTTCAATGATGGGATTCTTTCCTGTAACTCCTGGTGTTCCCGTGTACAACATTGGTAGCCCGGTGTTTGAAAACATCACGATTAATCTTCCCAACAACAAAATATTTACAGTCGTTGCTAAAAATAATTCGGACAGGAACCGATATGTTCAAAGCGCAACATTAAATGGAAAAGTTTGGAACAAGCCTTGGTTCACTCATTTTGAATTAATGAATGGCGGTAAACTGGAACTCACGATGGGCGCTCAGCCTAATAGAAAATGGGGAGCAGATTACCAAAGTGCGCCACCTTCCGAAATGAATTTAGATCCTACAACTCTGAAATAATATGAAAATTTTATTCAGGTGTTTTCTTCTTTGTGCATTCACGCTAAGTATTCATGTTGCTCACGCACAACCGCGAGGCATCCATTTAAGCTGGAATGGCAAGAAGGCAAAGACGTCATGCACAATGGCTGTCACCTGGCTGAATGACAAAGCCGGCAGGGCAGAAGTAATGTATGGTACCGACAGTCTTCATTTGAACAAAACAAAATCTGCTAATGTGAAGTACGTGGCAGCTCTGTCTAGCAACGTGAACAAAGCCACGTTGAAAAAACTTTCGGCTGCTACATATTACTACTACAAAGTTGGTTCAGACGAAACCGGCTGGAGCAAAATTTACAAGTTCAGAACGGCACCTGCGGTTGGGGATAACAGTAAAATTGTGATCGGCATCTGGAGCGACACGCAAAACAATGGTGGCAATTACAACTTTGAGCAAACAGATACTATTGTGAAGCAGTTGAGCAAAAATTCATACTACTTCACGATGCATAATGGTGACATAGTGGAAAATGGTTCTGTTGCTAAAAGCTGGAAGGATTTGTTCAATGTGGCGCAGCCAATTAATGCCAATTCTCCCTTCATGTCGGTGACGGGAAATCACGATGTTGTAAATGACACATCGTCTCCGATCTTTCAAACTCCTTTTCCTATTTTTTACGAGGTGATGAATCTCCCTAACGATCAATTGAATTACTCATATGATTATGGGAACACACACTTTGTTGCCATCAACTCCGGCTGGGCAGAAGGTGCTGCAAAGGTGGGAAAAGTACGTTTTGCAAAAGGCTCGGAAGAGTACAATTGGTTGGAAAAAAATTTGAAGAAAGCGAGGAAGAATAAAAACATTAAATGGATTATCGTGTACTCGCATTATCCTGTGTATTCATTTGGTTTCAGCCACATACCTACTTGGCAGGCACACATCAAGCCATTGGTTGATAAATACAAAGTTGACTTATACCTCGCAGGTCATCGTCACGTGTACGAAAGACATAAAGCTATTCGCGGAAGCGAGGTTTTTGAACCCACCGACGCGCATGTGTACGACAATCCAAATGGAACCATTTACATCACGAATGGTTCTTGTGGGGGAAATTTAACAGGCACTGGTGGACAAAATCAACCGGATATGATTTTCACACCAAAGGAAAAAATCTACACGTATTCAATCATGACCATTGAAGGCGGTACCATAACATATAATGTGTTCGACAAGCATGGTAAGCAAATAGATTATTTCCAGGTGCGCAAAGGAAGCAACAACTCACCATTATAATATGGAGCAAGTCATAGAAGACAAACCGAAACGGGCTTCACACACCAAACCGGCTGCATTTACAGAAAAGAAGTATCTGGTTACATTACTTTTCGTTACGTCATTATTTCTCATGTGGGGAATTGCCATGACGATGGGAGATGTACTTAACCGACATTTTCAAAACGTGTTGCATGTGTCGAAGTCAAAATCGGCGATGGTGCAGTTTTCTATTTTCGGCGCTTATGCAGTAATGGCAATTCCCGCCGGATTGTTCATGAAAAAATTTGGCTACAAATACGGTGTGCTTCTTGGACTTTTACTTTACTCCTGCGGTGCGTTTCTCTTTGTCCCTGCAGCTAATGCCGAATCATTTACCTTCTTTCGCGTTGCGCTTTTTGTGCTTGCATGCGGCATGGCTACTTTGGAAACAGTCGCACATCCATTTGTTGCCTCACTTGGTGATGAGCGCACCAGTGACCGGCGAATCAACTTTGCACAATCGTTCAATGGAGTAGGCGCAGTGATCGGTCCTTTGATTGGTGGGTATTTTATATTACGTGTGGGAGATGGGAATGCACAAGACCTTACTTCCGTAAAAACATTGTATCAGGTAATTGGTGCAGTCATTTTGTTGATTGCTGTTTCTTTTTTTCTGGTAAAAGTTCCTGCTGTCAAACACGTACATTCTGTAGACGCAGAGAAAGACGCGTATGCTGTGCCTACAAATCCGGAAGCACTTCCAAAAAGCAAAAGCTTATTTCAAAGAAAACACTTCGTGTGGGCTGCAGTTGCTCAGTTTTTCAACGTGGCGGCGCAGGGTGGCACATGGGCTTACTTCATCAACTATGGGCATGAAATAACTGGTTTACCTGATGAAAAAGCATCCTACTATTTTTCATTAAGCATGGTGATGATGCTACTCGGCAGATTTATCGGCACTTTTCTCATGCGCTACATTGCGCCTAACAAGTTGCTGGCGGCATTTGCTCTTGGGAATATCGTCATGTGTATCATTGTCGCGCAAGGTTGGGGCTGGGCTTCGTTCGTCGCCCTTATTATGATCAACTTCTTTTTTAGCATTATGTTTCCAACCATCTTTAGTTTAGGATTAAAAGGTCTTGGCAGCCACACGCAACAAGCATCATCGTTCATTGTAATGGGTGTTGTAGGTGGCGCTTTGTTTCCACCGTTAATGGGATTAATTGCAAATCACAACGTGGCCACAGCCTATTATCTGCCCATAATTTGTTATCTGGTAATTTTTCTTTTTGGTGCAAAACTGTACAAGGTCAGCAGATAAAAAAAGTTCGTTTCTCATATAAGCAAGCAGTAATGACCCTTTGTTTCTACAAAGGGTTTTTTCATCTAAGTGCCAATCGGAAATAACTATCTGAATTAACACCAGGCACCTGTAATGCGGTTAAAAACTTTACTCTCTCAACAGAAGGTATAAGATCTGCCAAACAGCTAGAACACCGCTTAACGAGTGCTCCCATGTAAGCACGCTACCAATTATTCATCTGTCCTTCCACTATTCGTTCAGGGTCTTCCGGTTTATGTTGTGGCCACTCCGGGTCGTACTTTACAAAAAATGAAAGCCAGAGTGATCTGGAAAATCGCATAAGCCACGGCTGAAGCAAAAGAAGGAAAACTGAGTTTGATAGAATCCACCAAAGAAATCTTTTATCCTTAAACGAAAAGCCAACGACTAAAAACCACACAAGGAAACTGATTATCGTGAGCAGCAGCCCGAGTACATAACTCACGTAACCGGTACCGTAGTAAAAGCCAACTTCGATGTCCATTTTTTGTGTGCATACGGGGCACCGCTCATTCATCGCCATGTTCTTTTTCAGCGGAATACTGATGGGGTTTTTGAACATCTTTCCTTCGCGGCACCTGGGGCATCGGCATGCAATCACGGACGAGAGATAGCTCCTATGTGGTTGAGGTTTATCCATTACAGATACGCTAACACTTTTTCCATAGCCATACTTCTCGAGCCTTTTATCAACAAGTATTTGTGTGCTGTACCGTTTTCTTGCAACCATTCTCCTGCTTTTTCAGGCGTGTCGAAACTTAGAAACGAATGTTTTATTTTCTGGAAATCACCACCCACGAGTAGCACATTTTCCCAATTGTGTTTCTGTATTTCAGCAACAATATTTATATGCTCTTGCAAGCTTTCCTCACCTAATTCGGCCATTGCGCCAAGCACTAAAATTTTTCCTTTTGGCGCATTGCTATTCAACTTTGCAAAGTTGTCAATCGCAACTTTCATACTGCTCGGATTAGCATTGTACGCATCAAGAATTATCTGATTGCTTCCCTGTTTCATTAATTGCGAGCGGCTGTTCGAAGGGTTGTACTGCTCTATCGCTTTTTTTACATTGTTTTCCGCGACAGAAAAATACGTACCGACTGCAGCAGCAGCCAACACGTTCGACAGATTGTAACTTCCCACCAAATTGGTAGCAACTTTTTCGTTTAAGCCACCGGTGAATTGAACTTCCAAGAACGGGTCGCTTTTCACGACTTGTCCAACAACGTTAGCATCGTGAGTTCCATACGTAAAGACTTCTTTAATCCCTTTACTCATTTGGCAGAGGTAATCATAATCCTTCATGATGAACGCAGTTCCTCCATGTTCCCGCAAATGATCGAACAATTCGCCTTTGCCTTTGCGAACGCCTTCTTCGCCTCCAAAGCCTTCCAGGTGTGCTTTGCCGCAGTTTGTTATTAATCCGTGGCTGGGTAAAGCTATTTTGCAGTAGGATTCGATTTCTTTTTGATGATTGGCGCCCATTTCAATGACAGCTATTTCCGCATCTTGCCTAATTCTTAAAATCGTGAGCGGTACGCCGATGTGGTTGTTTAAATTTCCAACAGTTGTGGATGTGTTGAATTTGGTGGAAAGAACCGCATGGATCAGTTCTTTAGTAGTCGTTTTTCCATTGCTGCCTGTGATTGCGAGAAACGGAATGTTCAAGTTTTTTCGATGATGATGTGCAAGTTGTTGAAGCGTTTGCAATACATCATCCACCAAAATAGTGTTTTCATTAGTAAAATGTTCATCATCTATTACTGCATAAGCTGCACCTAATTCAACCGCTTTTTGCGCATACTCGTTCCCGTTAAACTTTTCCCCTTTTAGCGCAAAAAAAATGGAACCGGGTTCAACTTTTCGGCTGTCCGTTGTTATCACGGGGTGCTTCAGGTAGATTTCATATAGCTCCTCAACATTCATCACAACAAAATTAGGCACAGCATGTCTGTAAATAAAAATCCCTCCGGTACTCCGGAGGGATTTGTCTATAGTTAGGCAAAAATCACCTCTTTTGTTTTTTTGGCTTCCACAAGTTACCGGTTTTTCTTCTGTTGCCCTCGGGGCTTCCCATTCTGTCCATAGCACAACGGAAACCTAATGTGCTCATTGCCTGATCTTCTTCAAGATACCTGCGGGTACCAGGGCTAAGCCAGTAAGCACGATCGTTCCAACTGCCGCCTTTATATACTCTCGACTTATCGCTTATCAAAGTAGTAATTCCATATCCGTAAGATGCATTGGAAAGTGTGTCGCCATCCAGAAAGTTGATCACATTACCTCTTTGATAGTTTCTGCGATTTTTGCTTTCTGCATCGGTCACCTGCACCATCTTCACTCTACCCATCGAGTCTCTTTCAAAGCGCTCTTCAGGGTCGGTTGCATTCGGGTCTTTTTCGTACATCTTCATATACTTATTACCGCGAATTGGTGCCACATCGTCGTTGTTAGTCGCCAAGTCCATGCTCGTCATCGGGCGGTAAACATCAAACACCCACTCAGCCACATTACCAGCCATATTGTAAACCCCAAAGCCGTTCGGATAAAAAGAGTTAACCGGAGCAGTGTAAACAGCGCGGTCGTTCAAACCACCGGCAGCACCCATGTTATCACCGGAACCTCTTTTAAAGTTAGCGAGGAACAGACCCTGCCAGCTACCGTGCTTTGTATCGCGAAGACCGTTGACGTTGACAGCCCATGGATAAACCTGACGGTTGGAATGCAATTCCTCACCGCGTTTACCTTCTTTGCTCGATGGTCGTGGGTTTTGATTGATCAATCCATAAGCAGCATACTCCCATTCTGATTCGAAAGGAAGGCGATAATTAGGTAGCATTAATCCATCTTCCATGGTCACGCTGGTTCTTGGTCTTCCGTCATCTGTTCTCAAAGGATTTTTCTTGGAAGTAGCATTTTTGCCAGGCTGCGGCGTCACCATGCCGAGCAAGTAAGATTTAGTAGTGAAATTGTCTTGCCCCTGCTCAGTTCTTACATATTGTTTAGCAATGTATCCTTTGTTGATCAAAATGCCTTCATTTACCCGATCGCTTCTCCACAAAGCAAAGTCATTCGCCTGTTGCCATGTTACACCTACAACCGGATAATCGTTGAAGCTCGGATGCCGGAAATAATATTCAACAAGAGGTTCATTGTAACTAAGCTCACTTCTCCAAACCAAAGTGTCGGGTAAGGCGTTATTCAGAATTTCGAGGTTACCCGGTTCATCTGAAGGAAAAACTCTGTTTAGCCAGTGGATGTACTCGCGATAGTGCACGTTGGCAACTTCGGTGCGGTCAATGTAAAAAGAAGGGACCGTAACACGCTTCGGAATGTTATTCCAGTCGCCCATTACATCTTCTTCAGTCTGTCCCATCACGAAAGTACCACCTTCTACGAACACCAGACCGGGACCCGTAGCTTGTTCTCTGGTACGGGCAATCTGGTAACCGCCCATGTCTTTGTCATTGTAATTCCAGCCGGTAACGGCAGATTGTTCTTTCTTCTTGCCGAACAAGCCGTTTTTACAAGAGGTTAAAGCTGCGGCACAGGATAAAAGGATTAGAAAACTTCTTACTTGCATGGTTGCTTTTTTTGTCTTTCTAAAGGATCACATGGATTTTACATGTGCTGCCTCGAGAAATCTATGTTGGATAACATTAACGGCGACGAACGCGGATTATTGTACTCCAAAAATTATTTCAGGGCAGTGTGCGAATATATATAGGGAAACGGGAATTTAATAGAGGGAAACACCTCTTATCTATGTTAATTTTACGATGCCACTCGCATGGAAATCCCACAGACGTGTTTTGCTCCCTCAGGCAAATAAACCATCTAAAGCAAACAATAAATTAATTGGGAATTCGTTCGAGTGGCACATCCAGATCCCAGGACGAGCTGCGGCAAAGAGGTTTTCGAAGAGAACCTGCATTTCGGAATAGTTTTTGAAAAACCAAAACTCCTATTTTCGCATCGCTAAAAAACAATTATGATTTCAACTGCTTTTCGTTTTTGCGCAAGTTTCGTACTCCTGTTAACTGCAACCCTTGCTTCGGCACAAACTACTCAGCGAATCAACGTGGTGACGACAGCAGTCCCTTTTCTTCGAATTTCCCCCGATGCCCGTGCGGGTGGCATGGGTGATCTTTCTATAGCAACATCGCCTGACGCCAGTTCATCATACTTTAATTTGGGTAAGGTTCCTTTCAACGAGTTGCCTGCAGGCGTGAATATCACGTATACGCCCTGGTTAAAGAAACTGGTGAATGATGTGTATCTCGCTTCTGCTTCAGGGTATTATAAATTTGACGAAAACCAGGCTTTCTCCGGTTCTCTGCGTTATTTCAGTCTCGGTTCAATCCAGTTTACCGATGCCTTCGGCAACAATATTTCCACGCAGAATCCCCGGGAATTTGGATTCGATGTGGGTTATTCCCGCAAGTTGGGAGATAAAACAGGGTTTGGAGTGGGGTTGAAATATATCTATTCTAATTTGGCTGGCGGGTATACCGGCGGTAGCACCACATACAAAGCCGGAAGCGCAGTAGCTGGAGATATTGGCATCTACCACAATGCGCACAATGAAAAAGGGCAAGGATGGGCGTTTGGCGCAGCACTTACCAATCTTGGATCGAAGATTTCTTATACCGACAATGCAGATCAGAAAGATTTTATTCCTACAAACCTTGGAATAGGTACTACATACACCAGCGTTTTTGACGAAAGCAATAAAATAACTTTTGGTATCGATATCAACAAATTGCTAGTTCCGACACCGCCAAGCATCAGCAATCCACCCACTGCGCAGGATAGCATCAATGTTGAGGAATACAGGAAAAAAAGTGTTATTGGCAGCTGGTTTTCTTCCTTTGGCGATGCGCCCGGCGGCTTTTCTGAAGAGCTGAAAGAGTTCCAAGTTTCGTTAGGAGCAGAGTATTGGTACAACAACCAATTTGCTGTTCGTGCCGGCTATTTTTACGAAGATAAAACGAAAGGTAACCGACGCTTTTTTACAACCGGTGTTGGCATTAAATACAATGTTTTTGGGCTGAACTTCTCGTACTTAATTCCTTCCGGCTCCGGCACCAATCAAAATCCACTTTCTAACACTTTGCGATTTTCCATTGTGTTTGATTTGGGTGGCGAAGACAGCGGCGGCAACCAGTAAGAACCTTCTTACTCAACCAAAATTCGTTTTTCTCACTGCTCTATCTTTGCAGCAAATTTTTTATGTCTTTTCGTATAGGACTTGGTATAGACTTTCATCAGTTAGAGGAGGGACGAGAATTTTGGATCGGTGGGGTGCTTGTGCCGCATTCAAAAGGTGCAGTGGGCCACAGCGATGCCGATGTATTGCTGCATGCAATATGTGATGCGCTTTTAGGTGCAGCATGCCTTGGCGACATAGGCACCCACTTCCCCGACACAGATGCCGCGTATAAAAACATTGACAGCAAACTGCTTTTGCAGCGTACAATTGAGCTTATATCAAAACACAACTATCAGGTTGTAAATATCGATTCAACATTGTGCCTGGAAGAGCCAAAGATTAAACCGCATGTAAATGCAATGCAGCAGGTGATCGCAGGAATTTGCCGAATTAAAAACAATGACATTTCTATTAAAGCAACAACAACTGAGTCGATGGGATTTGTTGGTAGAAAGGAAGGTGTTGTCGCGTATGCCACAGCGTTATTGCAAACAATTTAACAGCTTTGGCGTGAGTACAAATTATCTTTACGCTCATGGCAGTTGCTGTAAAAATTATAAACAAATCTTCTAATCCTCTGCCTGAATATGCCACCAATGGGTCGTCGGGTTTAGATCTGCGGGCCAACCTTGAAACCTCTGTAGAACTTGAGTCATTGGGCAGATGTTTAATACCAACAGGAATATTCATTGAGATACCGCACGGTTACGAGGCGCAGGTGCGACCGAGAAGCGGATTGGCAATTAAGCACGGAATTACCTGCCTCAATACTCCCGGCACAATCGACAGCGACTATCGTGGAGAAATTAAGATTGTGTTGGTAAACCTGTCGTCTGAAACGCATATCATAAACCACGGAGACAGAGTTGCGCAATTGGTTTTTCAAAAGATTGAAAATGCTATTTGGCAGCACGTCGAAACTTTGTCGGAGACGACCCGAAGTGAAGGTGGTTTTGGATCTACAGGAAAACATTAAGAATGAGAACATTTATTTTACTCTTTTTGTCCATTGGTGTTTTAGCCTCGTGCAGATCAACGAGGCAAATACAAACTGCCATTCAAAAGAAGGATACTACAACGGTGAAGGTTACCGTGCCGGAGCAAAGGGAGAACGACACTGTTGCCATGGTGCAAAATGTGCTGCAACAGATCAATGCTAATCAAGTGGATTACCGCACGTTTAATGCTAAAGTGAATGTAGACTACCAGGGCGGCGATGGAAAAAAATATAATCTGAATGCAAATGTGCGCATGGTGAAGGATAGTGTGATCTGGGTTTTGGCAAACGCAGTTCTGGGCTTTGAAGCAATGAGAGTTATGGTGACAAAAGATTCAGTGAAGCTCCTGGACAAGATAAACAAAACTTATACTGCGCGAAGCGTAAGTTACTTGCAGGAGATAACAGAGCTGCCACTCGATCTGCACACATTGCAAAACTTAATTGTCGGTAATCCGGTGTTTTTGGATTCTACCATCAGCTTTTATTCAATGGGCAAAGGAGAGATTACTTTACTTAGCATAGGAGAGTGGTTTAAAAATTTGCTTACGGTAAATGAAGCAAATAAATCGTTGCTGCGCAGCAAGCTGGATGACGTGGAGACTACGCGAAGCCGCACTGCTGACCTCACGTACTCCGATTACGACAACCGCCAAAATGTATTGTTCTCAACCAAAAGAAGAATTACCGTCGCGGAGAAAAACCGACTTGATATTAGTCTTGATTTCAGGCAATACGATTTTAATGTTGATGTAAGTTTCCCTTTTGCAGTGCCCAAAAATTATCAAAGACTTTAAAATTTTATTCTTTTTATTGCGTTTGCAAAAGACCTGCAGTAAATCTATATCATGAAAAAACTACTCCTGCTTACAGCGTGTTTCGTTTTTGCTTTAAATGGCTTTACGCAAGTGCAGGCAGATAGAGCTCGGATGGAACGTGAACGACAGGACATTCAGAAGCAAATCCAGGAACTTCAGCAGAACTATAATCAGGTAAAGGGTCGCACGAAAGCAACACTTGGTCAGCTAAATATATTACGGCGCAAACTGGAACTGCAAGACAGATACATCAGCAATATCAATCACGAGATCAGCATTCTTTCTAATGACATTTTCCTGAGTAACCAGGAAATCACAAGGCTGCAGCGGCAGATGGACACACTTAAGCAACAGTACGCAAAGAGTGTCGTGTATGCTTATCAAAACACGAACAGCTACGATTACCTGAACTTCATTTTTTCGTCGGTCAACTTCAACGATGCACTAAAGCGGCTCGCCTACTTAAAATCATATCGGGCATACCGCCAGCAGCAGGCACAAACGATTCTCGAAACACAAAAACTAATACAAGATCGAAAGCAACAGCTGCTTGGTAAACAGTCGCAAAAAAAATCGGCATTGCAAAACCAACAGCAGCAAATGAATGTGTTGGCAGAACAGAAGAAAGAAAAGGATGCTGTGGTGAACAAGCTGAAAGCACAAGAAAAAGACTTGTCCAAGGAGCTTGCTGTCAAAAAGAAGAGATATAAACAACTTCAAAACCAGATAGCGGCAGTTATCCGCCGGGAAATAGAAAAGGCAAAAAGGGAAGAAGAGGCACGGGTTGCTGCAGCGAGAAAAAAAGAAGCCGAAAGTAGGCCAACTGAATCAGCGCCAAGTACACCAGCAAAAACGACGGCAGCTCCGAAAAAAACCGAAAGCTATTTGACGCTGAACGAAGGACAAAGAACGCTTGCGGCAAGCTTTGAAAAGAACAGGGGCAGTTTGCCTTGGCCTGTCGATAATGGATATGTTAGTATTCCTTTCGGCACAAGCAGGGTTGGGGGAATCAGTATAGATAATCCTTGCATTACCATCAGCACACCGTCTGCAGGTGGTTCAGTTAAGGCAGTTTTCGATGGTGAAGTAAGCTCTGTATCGAACCTTGGAGACGCGATGATGGTGATGATTAGGCACGGAAAGTATTTTACGGTTTACAGCAATCTTTCATCAGCAAATGTCAGCGTCGGATCAGCGGTAAGAACTGGGCAAACCATCGGCCGTGCCGGCGAAGCAGACGACGGCTCCGGCGGGCAACTAGATTTCTATTTAATGATCGAAAAGAACAATGTAAATCCACAACCGTGGCTTCGGCGCTAAGCCAATTCTTTACTTAGCACTTCATCATACAAGTTCTCGTAGAGAGGAACAATGTTGTGAATGTCGAACTTCACTGCGTGTTCGGCAGCGCTTCTCTTAAATTGCTGCAATGTTTCATCGTTTTCCACTACGGTAACAGCTTGTTCACTCATCGTTTCCACGTCGCCGATGTCGGCCATGAAGCCTGTTACACCATCAATCATGATTTCAGGAAGTCCACCTGCGTTGGTAGAAACAACAGGCACCCCGGCTGCCATTGCCTCAAGCGCCGCCAAACCAAAACTTTCGTATTCTGAAGTTAATAAAAACAGGTCTGCGATAGGGAGGATATCTTCCATCTGCTCCTGCTTTCCCACAAATCTTATTTCGTCGTCAATACCTAATTTTCTGCTGAGATATTCTGCTGTTCCTCTTTCAGGGCCATCTCCTACAAACAAAAGCTTAGCGGGAATTTGCTGTGCAACCTCATAGAAAATCTTCACAACATCTTCCACTCTTTTCACTTTTCGAAAGTTAGATGCGTGCAGCAAAACCTTTTCGCCATTTGGTGCAATAACTTTTTTAAATGCATCGAGCGGTTTGCGCTGAAAACGTTCTACATCAACGAAGTTGTGAATGACCTTAATGTCCTTTTCAATATGAAATGTTTTCAGAGTTTCGTCACGGAGATTGTACGAAACTGCCGTTATCGCATCGCTTTGATTGATAGAAAAAGCAGCGACGGGAGCATACATTTTATCTCTGCCAACAAGTGTAATATCGGTGCCGTGCAAAGTAGTAATTACCGGAATGTTGATGCCTTCGTTCTCTAAAATTTTCTTTGCCATAAAAGCAGCTGAAGCATGCGGTATAGCGTAATGAACATGTAGCATCTGCAGCTGATTGTTTTTGATAACATCTACCAATGTACTTGCCAAAGCAGTTTCGTATGGCGGGTAGTCGAAGAGCGGATACGTGGGCACCTGTACCTCGTGATAATAAATATTTGGAATGAATTCGCTTAGCCGTACAGGCTGTTGATATGTAATAAAATGAACGTGGTGATTTTTTTGAGCAAGAGCTTTTCCAAGTTCCGTTGCCAGAACGCCACTGCCACCGAATGTGGGATAACAAACAATGCCAATCTTCATAAAATGATTTCTTGAACTAAGGTAGTTGATTTGATTATTGAGGTTTGTGAAAGTTAGAAATGATAAATTCGCTCTTCGAAGTTTTACCTCATGAAATACTTTTTTTCCTGCCTGTTCATTATTCTGGCAGTCGCCTCTTTCTCGCAAGCAGATGATTCGCTGTTTATTCGCCGCATAGCAGATGAGATTCTTGTAAATGGTAAAGCATACGACGATCTCCGTGTGCTTACAAAACAAATAGGGCAGCGGCTTTCCGGCTCGGCAGGCATGTACAAAGCAGAACAGTGGGGGATGCAAACGATGAAAGCAGCAGGTGCAGACAATGCATGGCTGCAGGAATGCATGGTGCCGCATTGGGTGCGCGGCGGAAAAGATCAGGGTACTGCTATTTATCACAACAAAGGAAAAACAGCAACAAAAAAGTTAGATGTACTCGCACTTGGAAATACTGTAGGAACAAACAAATCACTGACCGCAGAAGTACTCGAAGTGAAAAACTTCGACGAGCTCGAAGCAAAAAAGAATCAGATAAATGGGAAAATTGTTTTCTATAATTATCCATTTGATGAACGTTTTGTCCGAACGTTTCAGGCCTACAGCGATGCTGTTAAATATCGTGGGCAGGGACCGAGCCGTGCAGCCAGGTACGGCGCGAAAGCAGTGATCGTGAGAAGTATGTCGCACAGCACCGACAATAATCCACACACTGGTTCTACAAGCTACAATGATTCCTTTCCTAAAATTCCGGCGGTTGCAATTGGCCTTCGCGACGCTGACTGGTTGAGCAATGCGCTGCAAAATGGAAAGGTCAACGTAATGCTGCACACGCACGGCCATTTTCTTCCAGATACGCTGGGACATAATGTGATTGGAGAGATTCGGGGCAGCGAATTTCCGAACGAGTATATTACAATAGGTGGTCACCTCGACAGCTGGGATCCCGGTGAAGGAGCTCATGACGACGGCGCCGGAATGGTGCAAACAATTGAAATACTCCGAACGTTCAAAACATTGGGCTATAAACCAAAACGCACCATTCGTTTTGTGCTTTTTGCCAATGAAGAAAATGGATTGCGCGGTGGAACCAAATATGCTGAGGAAGCCAAAGCGAAAGGAGAGAAACATGTTTTCGCTCTGGAAAGTGACGCTGGCGGTTTTACGCCAAGGGGCTTCGGCTTTGGAGTGTCTGACGATCAGTTCCGAAAAGTACTGTCGTGGCAAAACTTACTATGCCCATACGGTGCATGCGAACTCGTGAAGGGTGGCGGCGGTGCTGATATTGGCCCGCTGGCACGGACGCAGAATACACCTGTCGCGGGTCTCAATCCTGACTCACAGCGATATTTCGATATTCACCACGCTAGAAACGATGTGTTCGAAAACGTAAACAAAAGAGAGCTGCTCCTTGGTGCAGTTAACATGGCTGCACTCGTTTTCCTTGTCGATAAATACGGGCTGTAAATTTTTCAAAAAAGATTTGGACGAAATCACTTTGTAACCTTACTTTGTATTTCAAAGTGCTTTTAAATGGTTGAAGACAATCGTCATCTCGACTCGCTGCAGGATATCAGGCGGATGATGCAACGCTCAAGCAAATTCATTTCCCTTAGTGGGCTCAGTGGAGTTTCTGCCGGCTTCTGGGGCTTGGCAGGTGCATACTTTGCGTATGACTGGATTGCAGAATACTATGTTAACCAGAATGAGTATTCAGGTCGTTCTTTTCAACATCTCACCTGGAATTTGATTTGCCTCGCCGGAGCAGTGTTGTTATTGTCGCTGCTTTCGGCATTCTACTTCACGTGGCGCAAAGCCAGGAGAAATAATTTACCCGTTTGGGATTACACCTCGCGAAACCTGGTGATCAATTTGTTCATTCCGCTCGTTGCAGGCGGGCTTTTCATACTTGCTATGTTGCAATACCATGAATGGCGGTTTGTGGCGCCTGCGTGCCTCGTGTTCTATGGATTGGCACTTATTAATGGAAGCAAATACACAGTTAGCGAAATTAGATACCTTGGTTTTTGTGAAGTGGTGCTGGGGTTAATCGCAACTCAGTTTATCGGCTATGGGCTTTACTTCTGGGCTGCAGGTTTTGGACTGCTTCATATTATTTACGGATTTGTAATGTGGACGAAATATGAACGCAACCCTTCAGAGGATTAATATGGCTGGCAAAAATCCAATATCAGGATTAAATAAAATTTTCGATAACCGAATCAGATTGGGTGTGATGAGCGTGTTAGTTGTAAACAACGAGATCAGTTTTAATGATTTGAAACAGATGCTGGAAGTGACTGATGGTAACCTGGCTACACACTTGATAACACTGGAAGAAAATGGATTTATTAAGGTGCACAAAGGTTTTGTGGGAAGAAAGACAAACACAACATATTCTATTACCAAAGCCGGCGCCAAGGCATTCACCGACCACATTGAAGGATTGGAAAAAATGATTAAAGGAGTAAAATAATTTTTTTTGTATTTCCACTTTGTAATTCAAAGTGCTTTTGTATCATTTAAAACAGTAACTGATGATAACCGGAAACAAAAGATTAATTGCAATTATTGCCGCAGTGCCCTTCTTACTACTTATTTCCTTGGTGGCAAAGCGGTTCACCACCGAAGTAGATTGGAATTGTTGCGACTTCTTTGTAATAGCTACGCTACTGCTGGTCGTAGGCATTAGCTGCGAACTCTGAACGTTTCTGAAGATGATCGACGTGAAAAAAATTTTATTTGAATTCTTATTTTAAAAAATGAACGATGACTACCGAAAACAAAAGATTAATTGTCATTATCGCTGCAGTACCGCTCTTGCTGCTCATTCCGCTAGTTGCAATGCAGTTTACCAGCGAAGTAGACTGGGATCCGCGTGACTTTGTTATTATAGGCACGTTGCTGCTCGTGACGGGATTCGCTTGTGAACTTGTGTTGCGAAAAATTAAATCATGGAAGGGGCGTCTCGTGT
>JAEZJD010000247.1 GCA_023436425.1 Bacteroidota bacterium
GAACAATATGCCTTCGCAGCATCTCACGATTTACAGGAGCCGTTGCGAAAGATCAGAACGTTTGGCTCACTGCTTAAAGAAACGCAACACTTAGACGAAGCAGCAAATCAGCAGCTGAATAAGATGCTCAGCGCCGCCGATAAGATGTCGGTGCTAATACGCGATTTGCTTTTCTTTTCCGGTGTAAAAAAAGGAACCGAATTTGTCCCAACGGACTTGAATGATGTGTTGGAAAACGTGAAGTCGGACCTGGAAGCGATGATAAAACAAAAAAATGCATCTATTACTGCGGAACGTCTGCCAATCATTGAAGCCATTCCCGCACAAATGATCCAGCTTTTTTATAACATCTTGAGCAACTCGCTAAAGTTTTCAACCGACGGGAAGCAAACGCAAATTGCTATAACAAGTAGGCTCATACGCAAAGAAGAAACAAGTGCATACAAGAATCTTTCGCGTCATTCAGATTATTACGAAATAACTTTCAAGGACGACGGAATTGGCTTTGATCAGGCGTTTGCCGAGCAAATCTTTGGACTCTTCAAAAAGTTGCACGCGGGCAAAACGTTCTCCGGGTCGGGAATCGGACTTGCGCTTGCCAGAAAAGTTGTGCTTAATCACAATGGCGAGATTAATGCACAAGGAAAAGAAAACAACGGAGCGACTATTTTTGTCTACCTGCCGGCACAGCAACAAAAGTCATAAGTTTTTTTCTGCGAAAGAGATTACTTCATCCGCTGCAGGCGGAAGCCAGCGATATTCTTTGTCTTTCCGAAACCACGTAAGCTGCCGCTTTGCATACTGACGAGTATTTTTCTTGATCAGATCTGTGCCTTCTTTTAGTGAAACATGCCCGTCGAAAAATTGAAACATTTCCTTGTATCCAACGGTTTGCAAAGCATTTAGATGTCTGTACGGAAGCAGCGTTCTTGCTTCCTGTTCCAAACCTTGTTGCACCATAGTTTCAACACGTGAATTAATATTATGATGAAGCTGTTCCTTAGGAAGATTTAATGCAATCTTCACTGTTTCAAATTCACGTTGCGCTTTTTTTCTTTTTCTTAATTCAACAATTGAACTGCCTGTGAAAGTTATTACTTCAAGAGCCCTCATTAGTCGCTGCGGATTATTTATTTCGCCTGTAGCGAAAAACAATGGATCTTTTTGTTCTACATTTTGTTTCAGCCATTCCAGTCCTTCAAGCTCATAACGCTTGATAATTTCATTTCTTACTTCTTCCGGCACGTCAGGTATTTCATCGAAACCGTCACAAAAGGCCTTAATGTACAAACCCGTTCCACCGACCATTACTGCTATGTCGTTTTCCAAAAAAATTGCGCTCGCTTTTTCTAATGCATACTTTTCAAAAGTGGCTGCAGTAACTTTTTCGTGAATAGAATGCGATGCGACGAAATGATGTTCGACCTGTTGCAATTGTTCAACCGACGGTCTTGCCACGCCGATGTTCATTTCTTTGTAGCACTGCCGACTGTCCGCTGAAATTATTTGGCTTTTGAAATGTTTGGCTACTTCGATAGCAACAGATGTTTTGCCAACTGCTGTTGCACCTGCAATGACAATTACTTTTTTTTTGCCGCTCAATTAAAAGTGGATTGATGTGCAGCTAAATGTCGTCTTCACCACCGCTGTCGTTAGAAGCCTCCGAATCGTCGCCAGCATCTCCTTCTCCGTCACCTTCTTCGCCATATCCTTCCGCATTTTTCGACAGATCATACTTTTCTTCCACATCCGCGAACCTTTCGCCGAGCAAACTTTTTGTGCCGTACTGACTCGGGGGAATTCCTTCTTTACGAATGACTGCAGGATAGTTAAGCTTCGGGTTTTCTTCTTTTGATACATTGATCAACTCTACCAAAAACGTCCAGTTCTTATTAAAATCGTACACGTATACGAAACGCTGATTGGTATCTTTTATCTCCGACCCAATTGTAGTTTCTTTCATGAGCAGCGGAGTAGCCTTGTAGCTTTTGTCGTATGCTTCGAGAGAAATTTCCCTGCCTCTTTGCCAATTATGGTTGCTGCGAAAAAACGTAGCAGCATGCTTGCTGTCAAATTCGTAAGACTTGAGAATAGCCTCGTGCAGATCAAAAAAGTTTTGTTTATGTGTAATAGCGATGTCGCGGTAGACACTGTCATCTTCCTCAAAATAAATTCTGAACTTAAGTACTGCCATGAAAATGAGAAACTTCAAATATAATTAATAACTAAATAGCGAATTTGCTACGGCATCTTCACCGGCGTGAGACCACATTCCTGTCCTTTCTCAAGCATGAATTGAAAAGCAGCATCGTAGTCGTTTGGGATGTTTCCGTCCAGAATGGCGTCCTTAATTGCTTCCTTGATAACACCTACAGGCCGCGAAGGCGGAATGTTAAAAGTCCGCATGATGATCTCGCCGCTTATTGGCGGCTGCCAGTTTCTTATGTGATCTTTCTCTTCAACCTCTTTGCAGCGCTGCTTTACCAACTCAAAGTTTTCCTGGTAGCGCTTGACCTTTAATTTATTTTTCGACGTTATATCTGAATGACACAAAATCATTAAATCTTCAAGTTCGCTGCCTGCATCAAACAAAAGCCGACGAATTGCAGAATCGGTGATATTTTCTTTTGTAAGACTGATCGGACGCAAATGAAGTTCTACAAGTTTTCTCACATACTTCATTGGCTCACCCAAGGGCAACTTTAACGCATCGAAAATTTTGGGAACCATTCGTCCACCTACCACTTCATGCCCATGAAACGTCCATCCATGATCTTCCTCAAATCTTTTTGTAAGGGGTTTGCCAATGTCGTGCAGGATGGCTGCCCATCTAAGCCATAGGTTGTTCGACCGTTCTGCAACATTATCCAGCACCTTTAAGGTGTGATAGAAATTGTCTTTGTGCCCCTTTCCTTCGACAAACTCAGCGCCGGCTAGTGCTACCATATGTGGAAAGATGATTTGCAGCAGCCCGGTGTCAAAAAGCAGTTTGAACCCAACGGAAGGCTTGGCACTTAAAACAATTTTATTCAATTCGTCGGTAACACGTTCCTGCGAAATGATTTTTATTCTCTCTGCATTGTGTTCTATTGCATGAAATGTTTCAGGATGAATTCTAAAATTCAGCTGAGTTGCAAATCGAACGGCACGCATCATTCTGAGCGGATCGTCACTAAAGGTCGTTTCGGGATCAAGAGGGGTTTTGATTAGCTGTTGTTTCAAGTCATTAACGCCGTCGAACGGGTCGATCAATTTGCCAAAATCAGTTTTGTTAAGGCTCACAGCGAGAGCATTAATGGTAAAGTCGCGGCGGTTCTGATCATCTTCGATAGTGCCGGGCACCACTTCCGGGTTGCGACTGTGTCGCCGGTAACTTTCCTTTCTTGCTCCCACAAATTCAAGGTCGAAGCCGTTATGCAATCTGAAATGCGCCGTTCCAAAATTCTTGTAAAAGCTGACTTTAGCCGAGGGAGACAGTTTTCCTGCCGAGAGTTCAGCAAGCTGCAGTGCATCCCCGACGCAGACGAAATCAGCGTCTTTTGTTTGGCGATTTAAAAGTTTATCTCGCACGAAGCCCCCGATTAGATAACAGGGAAATCCTAGTTCATCAGCCGCGTCCGCAATGTTCCTCACAAACCAAAGCTCTTTTTCAGATAACGAGATGTCCATTGAGACAAAGATAACCGTCGCGTTGCTGTTACTTCACCTTTACTCTCTTATAACTTTATGCGAGCCGTCCCTGTTCCATTTTATTATTCTTGAAGGCTGCGCAGGTGTAGCATCATCCTGCCGCCAATTTACCACGTAATCAACACGCCTTTTTATGTCTTTAGAAATTTCGCTGAACGTCGCAGGCGCTTGCTGATTACTGATGTTTGCAGATGTGGACACTATGGGCTTTTGTAATCGTTTAATAAGATGACGGCAAAACTCGTCCTGAACAATTCGAATTGCAATTGTTCCGTCTTCTGAAATGAGATTCGCAGCCAGTCCAATTGCGTCGTCCAATATTACCGTGGTTGGACGACTTTGTTGCTTTATAAATTCGAACACGGAAGGATCAGGAGCGGCAACATATCTCATTATATCACGTTCGTCTGCTAGAAGCACAATCATGCTTTTTTTTTCGTCGCGTTTTTTCAGTCGAAATATTTTGGCAACTGCTTTGTAGTCGGTTGCATCACATCCAATCCCCCAAACAGTGTCGGTAGGATAAAGAATAAGTTCTCCACGCCGCAGTGTAGTTAACGCAGCCTGAAGGTCTTCTTCAAACACAATCTTACTCATCCAGCTTCGATTTTACGGTTTGCACGATGATGTTTGTATTTAATTGCTGCAGGCACTGAGGAATGCTGTAGCGTACGCAAACGTTTTTTTCACACGGCTCGCAGGAAAGCGCTCCCAGGCGAATAATTGTCCGCAGTTTCTCATTATACGGTGCGGTGTGGGCTTCATCTCCCGCGCCAAAAAGCACAATAGAATGCGTGCCCAAAGCATTCGCAAGATGCGCTGGCCCGGAATCTGTGGTAAGCAAGAGCCGTGCTGAAGCTAACATTTCAACCAGCTTTTTAAGTGACGTTTTGCCGGCAACATTGTCAATGTTCGATTTGTCAGGCAATGAGTTTAAAATGGAGTCAACAAAAGGTTTTTCCTTAGATGAACCTATCAGTTTAACAGGCAAGTCTATTTCCCGTTTAACTGCTGAAATGATTTCAACCGCTTTGTCGTGAGTCAGCCTCCTCGATGAAGCTTCTGAATTGATATTCACCACCACGTATTCGTCAGGTTTAAAATTGTTTTTCAGCCTCACTCTAATATTATCAGTTTGCTGTCCTGTAAACAATTCAAGTAATCTTACATACTCCTGTACTCTGTGCAAATCTTTCGGAGGGTTGTACGCGTGGGTAAGAAAGATTTGCCGAAGCTCCTTTTTATAACCAACACGCTTTTTTATTCCCGCAGTGTACCCCATAAAAGCAGATGAGAACGAATTTGGTAAGCAGAAAAAGACGTCGAACTGTTTTGTGCTTTTAATCTTTCTCCCAAATCGAAACAAGCCCTGAAGTCCCGCAGATTCATCTTTACTAAAAATAAAACGATCCCTAATTGGTGGGAAAAAGTCAAGTAGCTGTTCCAAGCCATTTTTCACTATAACACTTACCTCTGCTCCCGGGAAGTAGTTTCCTAATTGCTCGACAAACGCTGCGGACATAACCATATCGCCCAGCCAGTTCGGAAGTCGAACAAGAATCTTCATCTTCTTATTTAAGTTTGCAAAAAATCGGAATGAAGATAAGAGAGTCTATTGAACAAGCATGGCAAAACCGCGAATTGGTAAATGATGAAGAGACAAAAAGGGCAATTCGGTTTGTCATTGAGGAAATTGATACTGGAAGATTGCGAGTGGCTGATCCGCCGAACATGAACGGCGATTCCACCTCCGAATGGCAGGTTAATGAGTGGGTGAAACAAGCTATTCTTCTCTACTTTTCGATCCAGCCGATGCAAACATGGAATGTAGAACCGTTTGAGTTTTACGATAAGATGTTGCTCAAGAAGAATTTTAAAGCTCTGGGCGTACGAGCGGTGCCACACGCGGTTGCCAGATACGGATCTTACATTGCAAGAAATGTAGTACTAATGCCTTCTTACGTGAACATCGGCGCCTACGTAGACGAAGGCACAATGGTAGATACGTGGGCCACGGTAGGTAGCTGCGCTCAAATTGGCAAAGGTGTGCATTTGAGCGGCGGGGTAGGTATTGGCGGGGTTTTAGAGCCGCTTCAAGCTGCTCCCGTGGTTGTGGAAGATGGATGTTTCATCGGCTCGCGTTGCATTGTTGTAGAAGGGGTTCGCGTGGAAAAGGAAGCAGTGTTAGGAGCTAATGTGGTATTAACGCAATCAACCAAAATCATTGACGTCAGCGGTGCCGAACCGAAAGAATATCGTGGAAGAGTGCCTGCCCGCAGTGTTGTTATTCCGGGTACCTACTCGAAAAAATTTGCAGCTGGTGAATACAACGTCAGCTGTGCGCTTATTATTGGTCAACGAAAACCAAGCACCGACTTAAAAACGAGTCTCAATGATGCATTAAGAGATTTCAATGTGTCAGTCTAAAAAAGAATTGATTAACACGAGAAAATCCCTGCCAATTGCAGGGATTTTTTGTGCCCGGGACTGGATTCGAACCAGCACACCTCGCGGCGCCGCCACCTGAAGACGGTGCGTCTACCAATTTCGCCACCTGGGCGCCTATCGATTGCTCGATTGGGGATGCAAATATAAAGCAAGAACCGTTATAAAAAACAATTTTTACAGAATTAAGATTTTCTTTTCCAGCCTAATATCAAAACCCCGGCAATCACCAGCAA
>JAEZJD010000282.1 GCA_023436425.1 Bacteroidota bacterium
AAAAAAATCCCCCCGATTTCTCGGAGGGACAATCATTTCAGGCGGGATGGCTTTAGGTTTTCATCTGACTCGGACGCCTGTTTAGTTTTCAAGGGTTTTTTGGATCGGTTTCTTAGGATTTAGATTAAAAACGGGCTTCTAAAGGATAACGGATTTCGAAAAAAGAACTAAAGAAGTTGACTGATATCGGACTTTTCTGTTTCGGTTTTTTTAAAGGATCTGGATTAATTGGTTTTGGTTTTTTTGGATTCGGATTTTTTGGCTTCGTAGGTTTTGGATTAAGATTGATAACGTGTATCAATCAACTTCTGACACAAAAGTACTCCGCGGCAGCATCCTGTGCAATGGCAGTTTTGCTCTTTTTTACGCTTATGGTATTTACCGCAGATTAGTGTAAACCACCAATCGGGCGCTGAATGTTTTACTTATACCCGCTTCGTAGAAATACGAAAAAATCACGCTACGCACATCGGTTAGACGCTGACAAAACCCTGAATACCTGCCTCGCCGCAGAAAGAGAGCGCTGCAACAAAGCCATAGCAGCGGGACGCCTGATGTATTGATGATTATTAAATAAAAAAGCTCCCCGGTCGGAGAGCTGATGTACACATAAAAGCAAATAATTTAATACCTGTTTCTGTTGAAACCACCGCCGCCGCCATTGTTGCCGCGGAAGTTGCTACGTGCAGGTTTTTCTTCTTTTGGTTTTGCTTCCATCACGCGGATGGTACGATTTTCAACTGTAGCGTTGTCCAACTCAGCGATGGCTTTCTGGGCTGCCTCGTTGTCGGGCATTTCTACAAATCCAAATCCACGGCTCTTTCCTGTGAATTTGTCTGTGATAACCTTAGCAGAAGATACTTCGCCATAATCAGCGAAAAATTCTCTTAAGTCTTCATCCTGTACATTGAAGCTTAAGTTTGAAACGTAAATGTTCATGTTTACTTTTTAGATTTTTACAATTTGAGAGGCAAGAAAGTTAAGGGACTAACTAAAACAGCAGAGATAACTTAGCAGAATAATTGACCACTTACTAATGCGACTAACTCAATGACGGTGCGAAGCTAAAACTAATTGGCTGATTATGTTTACAATGGCTCCGCTTTTTTCTTTGATTAACCTTTTCATCACAAATTGATTTCACATGAACGCCACAAAGACTTTCCGGCACCATTTATCTTTGCGCACCTGTGTTAGCCGGTCTTCAAAATGTCACGTTTGATTTTGGTGCCCGAACAATTGTTCGGGATGCCACCTGGCATATTCATCCCTACGAGCGAATCGGGCTGATCGGCTACAATGGCACCGGCAAGTCTACCCTGCTGAAGCTATTTGCTGGAGAGTACACTCCTTCTGCCGGAACAGTAGAACGCAGCCGCAGCACATCCATCGGCTATTTGCATCAGGACCTTTTAAGTTTCGACACCAGCGAATCCATTCTCGAAGTGGCGCTTCACGCTTTTGACAAGGCGAAGAAATTGGAAAAACAACTTGATGAGCTCTCCAAAAAGATTGAGCACCATTCCACTGACGAACTGCTGCATGAATACAGCCACAAACTCCACGAGTTTGAGGAAGCAGGTGGATACGAAATTGAACACAGAACCGAAGAAGTTTTGCAAGGGTTGGGCTTTGCAAATGCCGACTTAAAACGGCCGTACCGCGAATTCAGTGGAGGATGGAGAATGAGAGTGCTGCTTGCAAAAATGATTCTGCAACAACCAGATTTGCTGCTACTCGACGAGCCCACAAACCACCTTGATTTGCCATCAATAGAATGGTTGGAGAAATATTTACAACATTACAAAGGCGCTGTGGTAATCGTTAGCCACGATAAATATTTTCTCAATCGAATGGTTAAAAAGATAGTTGAGCTGTATCAGCGCGAGCTGCACATATACAATGGCAACTATGATTTTTATGAAACTGAAAAGCAGCAGCGCATCGAACTGCAGCAAAGAGCTTACGAAAATCAACAGGACTACATCAGGCAAAACGAACGGTTGATTGAACGGTTTCGTGCAAAAGCAAGCAAAGCTTCCATGGCACAGAGCCTCATAAAAAAACTGGATAAGCTGGAAAGAATAGAAGACGTAGAAATAGAAAGACCAAACATCAAAATCAATTTCAACATTGATAAAACGCCGGGGAAAGTGCTCGTGGAGCTGAAGCACGCTTCAAAAAGTTTTAAAGACATTGAACTTCTGGAAAATGCCGCTGCAGAAATAGAACGGGGAGATAAAATAGCATTGATCGGCGCAAATGGCAAAGGAAAATCTACCTTGCTGAGAATCATTGCAGGAACGGAGCCATTCAATGGCGAACGCAAGTGGGGACACAATGTAGACGATGCATTTTATGCCCAGCACCAGCTGGAAGCATTGAACATCAACAACACGGTTCTGGAGGAAATGCAGGAAGCCGGTTCTAAAAAAACGGAACTGGAATTGCGTACACTCCTTGGCTGTTTTTTGTTCAGTGGCGATGATGTAGAGAAAAAAATAAAAGTGTTGAGCGGCGGTGAGAAAGCACGTGTAGCACTGGCAAAAACAATGATCAGCAAGGCGAACTTTTTATTGCTCGACGAACCGACCAATCACCTCGATATACATTCGAACGAATTGCTGATAGATGCGCTTAACCGGTACCAAGGCAGTTTTATTCTTGTGAGCCACGACCGTTATTTCATTTCAAAAACAGCAAATAAAATCTGGGAGATTGTTGACAAACAAATCAAAGAATTTAAAGGGATCTACGAGGAATATGTTGATTGGAAAGAACGAATGAACAATCGTAACGCCGCATCCGTAATTGACAAAGAAGACAACATCCAGCGGACAGTAAAGGAAAGAGAAGTTCCTGCTGCCAAACCAGAGGGACGTGCTGTTTCATTTGGAAAAACAATTACCCAATCTGACAAATCTGCTATCAAAAAGGAACTGCAAAAGCAGCAAAAACTTTTTCAACAGCTTGAGCGAAAATTAGCTGATCTCAACAAACAAAAAACCGATCTGGAGCAAAAGCTTGCAGCCCCTGAAACATACTCCAACAGAGATGAATTTAAGAAAACAGAAACTGCTTACAAGCAAATGCTCGAACGCTTCGATGCAGCGAACAAAGAGTACGAACTTGTGTTCAATAAAATGATCACACTGGACGAAGAGCTGCTTTCCTAATTGTAGTTTTCATTACGCATTTTAATAAAATCCGTAACTAAATAACTGATCAATTTACCGGTTAAATCGTCTGTTCTTCCGCTGGAGAGTTTTGTTGCGCCTTCGCAAATGTGCAAATAGCAAACTTTAGCGTGTGCTGCGCACAGGTTAACATACTGCCGTGCATGCAGCGGCTGAATTCCCGACGGAGTTGCGGCGCTGCTCAACACATTTTGAACAGCATCAAGGTCCAATTCTACTCCTGTAAAGTTGTCGCTGGTAAAATCAATAGCGTGGGAAACAGCTTGCCTGAACGATCTCTTCTCATGAATGAAAATATCTTCAAACGTGATCAGGTCCAGAAACGGATTGTTTACAATATCGATCCACACATTTTGGGGAAGATAATTTTCGTGAACACCAATCGCACAATACTTCTGTAGAAACCCGTCTTCTTCTGCATATCTAAATCCGTTTCCGCTATGGCGCCCTTCCGACGGGCGATAATCTGTGTGTGCATCGAGGTTGAGACAGTTGATCTGCGCAATCGATAGCTGCTGATTTTGATGGAGTCCCTTTGCTGTTCCCTTAATTATTGGATACGCATTGTTATGCCCTCCGCCGATTATTACCGGGAATTTTCCCGCAATGACGATCGCTTTTACAAGTCGCTCCAACTGTTCGTCTATTGCAGTAACAGCATGCCTGTACGCTTCTGCTTTTTCTTCCTGGTTGTGCGCATTTTTATCAATTACAAATTGAATGTCGCCGAAATCGAAATGACCAATCACAGCTACATCTTCTCCTGTAAAAAAATCATTACTCTGGACATTCAAAAACGATTGAAGAAATGCGAGCCACGCTGTGCTGGTGCCTCCGCTACCGTAATTTGCCTGCACGCCAATGTCCTCGGGAACGCCAACGATGACGTATTCTGCCTCGATATTTTTAATACTCTCTGCAAGATTTTCATTGCTGTTCACAACGTGAAGGCGTTCGCCGACTTTCGTTTCAAAGCGGCGCAGTTTGGTTAAGGAGAGTACGTCTTGCTTCGAAAAAACTTTAAAGTTGAGAGAGTTCATCACAGTTAGAAAACGTGAAATTAAAACTTAAATCCACTCACCATTCAGCATCACCTTATCAATGAGGTTTGAACCAAACGAATATGGAAGAAAGGCGAGCGACGGAATCGGTTTGGTAAAGATTAAATTGGCTCTTTTGCCAACGGTAATGCTTCCGACATCGTCCTGCAATTCCATAGCATATGCACCGTTTATCGTTGCAGAGTTAATTGCCTCTTCCGGCAACATGCGCATTTGAATGCAGCTGAGCGCCACCACAAGATTCATATTGCCTGACGGCGAAGACCCTGGGTTGTAATCGGAGGCAAGCGCAATGGCAGCACCGTTGTCTATTAATGTTCTTGCAGGTTGGTAATTCATGCGCAGGAAAAATGCAGCGGTTGGTAGTAATGTTCCAATTGTTGCGGAACCCGAAAGTAGTGCTACATCCTGATCGGTCATTATCTCGAGGTGATCTAAGGAAACGGCGTTTTGTTTTATTCCCGTTTCAATGCCACCAATGCTGTTCAACTGATTGACATGAAGCTTTGGCTTCAATCCATAATCCGCTCCTGCCTTGCAGATTGTTTCTGTTTCTTCTGGAGTGAAAAATCCTTTTTCACAAAATACATCAATATAATCTGCCAGTTTTTCTGCTGCAATCATCGGCAGCATTTCATCTGTAATCACCTTAATGTATGCTTCGTGATCTTCCTTGTAATGCTCCGGAAAAGCATGGGCGCCAAGAAAGGTGGCTTTGATAGGAATTCCGGTTTTTTCCTTTAATCGACGAATAACCCGCAACATTTTCAATTCGCCATCTATTGTCAACCCATAACCGCTTTTTATTTCGATGGCGCCTGTTCCTGATTTCATTACTTGCTGCAATCGCTGATAAGATTGCGTGAACAGATCATCCTCAGACGTTTCATTCAGCTTCTTAGCAGAGTGCAAAATGCCGCCGCCTTTAGCTGCTATTTCAGCATAGCTCAAACCTTTTATTTTATCTACAAACTCGTTTTCTCTGCTGCCGGCAAAAACTAAATGCGTGTGGCTGTCGCACCATGATGGCAGAATATATTGGCCTGCTGCATTAATGTGATCCTGGAAATCCGATGCGGAGTACTTTAATTCTTCCATGCTGCCATACGCCGCGATTCGTTCTCCATCTATAATCAAATAAGCATTTCGAATGCAAGGAAGGTGTGCAAGCGAAGAGCCGCGGAGCAATTCACTTTTTTCGCGAACATTTACAAGCGATTTTATGTTACTGATAAGCAGCGCCAAAGCAGAACCAAAGTAACACGTTTTTACACAGATGATTGTTGCTGTTGCTTGCTCGCGACTTTGATGAAACGTTTCAAAAACGGAAAGACATTGTTTTGCGAGAACAGATTGTATTGTGCTGCTGTATTGCCGTAGCCTACTTTCACAGTGTAGCCCCTGTCCCGCAGCATCCGGAACATATCTTCATCAGTCGTGTCATCGCCAATGCACAAAATGAAATCGGGATTGATGCTGTTTATCATATTCATACTGCTGATGCCTTTGTCCACCCCCATCATGCGCACCTCCAACACCTTATTTCCGTCCACCACCTGCAGCGGCGTATTGGCGGTCAATTGGAGAAGATTGTTTTGCAACTCACGTGAGCGGCTGAAGCCTAGATCAGGGTGGCAGTTGCGGTAGTGCCACGCCAGTGTGCTTTTCTTTTCTTCAATAAACGAACCCGCACAGCGGCTAACGAACAGTTGCATGATCGGACGCAGACGCTCCTTCCATTCCGGCGACATATCACTTTGCTCCTTCCATCCTTCCGACTTGTATTTAATCGTAGCGCCGTGTTCAGCAATGAAATTTAGCGGTAATTGGCCCAGCCATTTTTCTAACGTGTCAGCATCTCTCCCACTGATTATAATTACTTCGTTGTTGTCATCGGCAGTCAACTGACGCAGCAGCATCAAAAGTTCTTCGCTGGGAGCAGCCATTGATGGCACCTTTTGAAACGGAGCAAGTGTTCCATCGTAATCCAACAAAATACAGCGAAGACTTGCCTTGTTGAAGTCTTCTTCAATCTTCTTTATAACATCATCGCGCAATACATTCACTTTCAATTTCTCCTGTTCTTCTTTTGTAGATGTGAGACAATCAAGAAAATCATTCATCCATTTAAAAACATCATATTCAGCGAGCCTGCGTTGCATGTACGACAATCGCGAGCGCTGCTCAATGAGTGGCATGATCAGAGCCTGGTGTATTGCTTCCGCCACGTCGTCGATGTCGGTTGGATTCACCAAAACAGCCTCGCTCAATTCGTTTGCCGCACCTGTCAGTTCACTTAAAACCAACACGCCTTTGTCTATGCAACTCGCAATGTATTCTTTTGCCACCAAATTCATTCCATCTCTCAAGGGAGTGATCAGCGCAACATCTGCCACCTGATACAGAGCACAGAGTTCATCAAACGATAAATGATTGTACCTGTAGATGACCGGCTGCCAGTGAAGTGAAGAAAACCTGCCGTTGATGGTGCTTATTTTTTCCTCTATCATTCGCTTTCTGTCAGCGTAGGTAGAAATGGCGTCACGCGATGGAATGACATTTAAAATGAACACCACTTTTTCCCGCCATTCCGGATATTTTTTCAAAAACTCTTCATACCCGTCCAGCCGGTAATTAAGTCCTTTCGTATAATCCAGCCGGTCAACTGAAAAAATCATTTTTTGCGTGAAGAACTTTTCCTCCAGGCTGGTAGCGATCGACACGATATCTTCGTCAGTGATGGCTGCCCTGAATTTTTTGTAGTCAATCCCAATCGGGAATAGATCTGTTCTAATTAATTTTTCTTTGTAGAAGATATTGTTGAACTGAGTATCTATACGCAACAGCATTCTGACAGACTGAATGAAATACTGCACATAATCTTGTGTGTGAAAACCTATTAAGTCTGCACCCAACAACCCTTGCAGCAATAAGCGACGCCACTGCACCGGCAGCAAACGGATCATCTCATAAGAAGGAAATGGTATGTGCAAAAAGAAGCCTATCGTGGCATCCGGCAGATCATCACGCAGCATTTTCGGCAACAACATCAACTGGTAGTCATGCACCCAAATCACATCGCCGGGGCGGTAGATATCAGCAACTGCCCGTGCGAACAATGCGTTTACTTTTTTATAGGCCGATAAAAATTCTTGCTTGTATTCAACTATGGATGGGAAATAATGGAACAGCGGCCATAACGTGGAGTTAGAAAATCCATTATAATATTGATCATAAGTTTCTGCATCAACAAAAATTGGAACAATGTCAAAATCTCCATTCAGGGTGGCTGATGGTTTTACGGCGTTCCATTCCTCTTCAGAAGCATCCATACTGCCCACCCACAGCTTTTCTGAATACGCTGCGCTGCTTTGATCATTTTCAAGAAAACTTTTTACTGCAGAAACCAGACCTCCCGAACTTTGCCGCAGCTGCGGATCACCTTGCGAGTGATCAATTGCAAAAGGAAGTCTGTTTGATATGATAATAAGCCTACCCATAGCAAACAACCTTCAAATAGATCCAAAAATCAGACCACGCAAATTGCGGTAAAAGTAGTAAAGAGGGGAAAAAAGCAACTAAAGATGGAGAAACTATCACCATCCTCCCGCAACCGGAAGTTGCAGGAGGAAGAAGTTTTCCGAGGGATCTGGGATGGTGATTAGCTTGTTACAGTTTCTTTCGAAACGGTAGATCAAATAATTCAAAGGATTTGGATCAAAACGGGTTTCTGACGGATTAGGATTCTTTTTCTGGCTTCACAAGGATTGGATTCAGTGCTTTTCTGGACGTTAGGGTTTTTGGTCGTTCTGGATATTGGTTCGAATTTTCTCTGAGATATTGGATTTGTTGGTTTATCAGTTGGATGACACAAAAGTAATATGCTGCAAAAGCCTGTACAATGGCAGTTTTGCTCTTTTTTCCGGCTATGGTAATTACTGCATTAATGCGAGTTGAGCGTAGTTGTAATACGATGCTTTACGAGGGAACGCTACGTACTTCTACGAAAATTTTCACGTTTCTAGGAGCATTCACTTAGGCCAGCGCCTGTATAACATCGTATTTGGTGATAATCTGGAAGTTCCCCGCTTCGTCTTTCGCCAACACAGCGCCAACTTCTTTATTGATTAAGGTTCCAAGTTTTTCTATCGGAGTTTCAAAGCCTACAACAGGAAACGGCTTTTCCATAACTTTTTCAACTTTCTCGCTTTTTATTTCTGCATTGCTGAACAACTTTTGAAACAAACCATTTTCACTGATCGAACCAATTAGTTCACCAGACGAATCACAAACAGGTATGTGTTCAATGTCATATTTTTTCATCAGGTCAACGGCTTCTGAAACAGATTGCGTTGGCTCAATTGTTATCAGGCGTTGTTTCCCTCTTGCATTCACAACATCTTTAAATGTCTTCACATCAAAAAAGCCGCGGTCAGCCATCCATTGATCGTTATACACCTTTGCCACATAACGACTTCCGTGATCGTGAAGAATTGCAACAACCACGTCGCCTTTTTTCAATTTGTTTTTCATGTGCAGCAATCCCGCAATGCAGCTTCCTGCACTATAACCGCAAAACAAAGCCTCTTCTTTTGCAAGCCTTCGCGTCATCACGGCACCTTCTTTATCCGTCACCTGCTCAAAATGATTAATAACACGCATGTCGTAATTAGCAGGCACAAAGTCCTCACCGAAACCTTCCGATACATATGGATGCACTTCACTCATATCAACTTCACCGGTACGAAAATATTTTGTGAGCAAAGAGCCAAAAACATCAATGGCCCAAATCTGAATGTTTGGATTTTTTTCTTTTAAAAATTGCGCAGTGCCTGTAACAGTTCCGCCGGTTCCTGCCGTTACAACAAGGTGAGTAATCTTTCCATCTGTCTGCCTCCAAATTTCGGGACCTGTACTTTCGTAATGCGCCAAACGGTTGGCGAGATTGTCGTACTGGTTCATCAAAAACGAGTTCGGAATTTCTCTCGCTAACCTTGCTGCAGTTTGGTAATAGCTTCTCGGATCCTCAGGCTCCACGTTCGTCGGGCAAATGATCACTTCTGCTCCCAAAGCCTTGAGAATATCAGCCTTCGATTGCGATTGTTTATCTGTGGTTGTAAAAATGCATCTGTATCCTTTCACCACCGCAGCCATCGCCAGCCCCATTCCGGTATTGCCCGAAGTACATTCGATTATTGTACCTCCCGGTTTTATTTTTCCTTCCGCTTCAGCCACTTCCAGCATCTTCACCGCCATCCGGTCTTTGATGGAGTTACCCGGATTGAAGTACTCCACTTTCGCATATACATCGCACGGCAACTCTTTTGTGATCTTATTCAAACGCACAAGCGGAGTGTTTCCGATTGTCTCTAAAATATTATTTCTAACATCCATTGCGGCAAATGTAAACGAATTATGTACTTAGCTGAAGTGGTACCCTGCCTGCCGGCAGGCAGGTATTCAGTCGGTGGGCTTTTATCTTTGTAGCATGGTGCACACATACAATCCAACGAAATACAAAACACCCACAGGAACACAACTCAATTGCAAAGGATGGATACAGGAAGCTGCTTTGCGTATGCTGTTGAACAATCTCGATCCTGCAGTTGCCGAAAAACCCGACGAGCTGATTGTATATGGTGGTCGCGGAAAAGCTGCACGCAACTTTGAAGCACTTGATAATATCATTAAAGCATTGAAAGTTTTGGAGAACGACGAATCACTGCTCATTCAAAGTGGTAAGCCTGTTGGCATTTTAAAAACGCATAAAGATGCGCCGCGTGTTTTAATTTCTAATGCGCAGCTCGTCCCCAATTGGGCCAACTGGCAGCATTTCGACGAGTTAGAAAGGAAAGGATTGATGATGTACGGACAAATGACCGCCGGCAGTTGGATTTACATAGGCTCGCAGGGCATTGTGCAAGGCACGTATGAAACATATGCGGCGATCGCGGACAAAGACTTCAGCAATCGGCAATCAGCCATCAGCAATCTGCAGTCGGAAAATACCAACAACTTACCACCTAAAACTTATAACTCTCTTAAGCACACCCTCAACGTCACCGCTGGTCTCGGCGGCATGGGTGGCGCACAGCCACTGGCTATTACTATGAACGAAGGTGTCGCCCTCATCGCCGAAGTAGAAGAATGGCGTATTGACAAACGCATCGAAACAAAATATCTGGACGAAAAAATTGCAGATATTGACGAGGCAATAGATCAGGCGTTAAGATATAAGGCCAACGGTGTAGCGAAAAGTATTGGAGTACTTTGCAACGCTGTTCATTTATTACAACGATTGGTAGAGCGGAACATCGTTCCGGATACATTGACAGATCAAACATCTGCACACGATCCTATAGCATATTGGCCGCACGAAATTTCATACGAACAGGCAAAAGTTTTGCAGGAGAAAAATCCGGAACAATTTATTGAATATGCTTACCGGTCCATGTACCGCCATGTGCAGTTGATGGTAGAACTAAAGGAAAAAGGTGCCATTACATTTGATTATGGAAATAATATAAGAGCTCGGGCATACGAGTACGAGGTACGAAATCAAAAATCGGCAGCCAGCAATGAAAACGCCAAACTGCAAACTACGAACTCAAAACTGTTCTCCTTTCCCGGTTTCGTTCCAGCTTATATACGTCCGCTGTTCTGTGAAGGCAGGGGACCGTTTCGCTGGGCTGCACTCAGCGGCGATCCAAATGACATTGCCGTTACAGACGAAGTCATTGCCCGATTATTCCCGCACAACACTTCTTTATTGCGTTGGCTGAAACTGGCTAAAGAAAAAATTGCATTTCAGGGACTACCTGCACGCATTTGCTGGCTGGGCCAGGGCGAACGGGAAAAAGCAGGACTTGCATTCAACGAACTTGTACGCACACGAAAAGTAAAAGCTCCCATCGTCATTGGTCGCGATCATTTGGACACCGGCTCCGTGGCATCTCCCAACCGCGAAACGGAAGCAATGCTCGATGGAAGCGATGCTGTTGCGGATTGGCCCATTTTGAATGCATTGGTGAATACCGCAGCCGGCGCAAGCTGGGTAAGCCTTCATCATGGCGGCGGCGTCGGCATGGGCTACAGCATACATGCCGGAATGGTGATTGTTGCCGATGGAACTGAGGATGCAGAACAGAGATTGAAAAGAGTGTTGAGAAACGATCCGGGTTTAGGAGTTATCCGCCACGCTGATGCGGGCTACGAAACCGCGAAAGATGTTGCCAGGGAGAATGGGTTAGATTTAAATGAGCGGCTGTCACACTGAACCTCACAGACAATAAGCTAAAAAGTATCGGCGTGTTAAACGGCGCTACCTGCGCTCGAACACCTTTTGCTACGGGTGAGAGGCACCGCTCTCAAACGAAAGCCGACCGTATATTGGCGGTGAAGCCATCTTAATTGTCACAGGCAATTCAGCATCTCTTGCTTTTCTCGGGTTTGCGCTTCTATTAAATTGTTTTGTTGCCCCTTCGTTGAAGTGAGCGAGGAAAACGATGGGCAATTCTTGAAATAGGAGTGACTGTAAACAAGCTTTTGGTGAAAGCAATCGACTGCTGCCTCAAAACCGGTTTAACTAGTTTTGGCTCAGCAACCGTTTCTTTCTGTTCACATTTCAAATGGTAAGCACGGCAAAACCATTCCTTAATAGAGTCCTCGGTCATTCCTTGCGCCATGAACAGTTTTATTTGACCGGTGAGTTCCTGGTAAACACCTCTTCCTTTGAACTCTAGGCGCAAAGTATGATAGAGTCGCGAGGAGAGTTGAGAATGTCTCTTATACACAAATGACGCAGC
>JAEZJD010000034.1 GCA_023436425.1 Bacteroidota bacterium
GAATTGGACACACGGATGCTATACAAGCGTCTCGAGAAGTATTTCTACGAAACAAGAAGCATCTATCTCTGGGGCATTGTTGATGATAAATCTGCAAAAGATGTAGTGACAAAATTGTTGCTGTTGGATGCAGATAAACCCGGAGAAGAAATAAAATTTTTCATTAGCAGTCCCGGTGGTGTAGTCACAAGTGGAATGGTGATGTATGACACAATGCAGATGATTAAATCTCCTGTGAGCACCATTTGCATGGGATTAGCCGCTTCTATGGGAAGTATTTTGCTGAGCGGCGGTAAAAAAGGAAGAAGATTTATTTTTCCTCATGGCGAAGTAATGATCCATCAGCCATCACTCGGCGGCCACATACAAGGTGTGAGTGCGGATATGGAAATTCATGCAGAGCAAATACTCAGAACGAAAGAAATGGGAGCTCGAATTCTTTCGGAAAACACCGGACAAAGCATCGAGCGTATCCGGAAAGACTTTGAAAGAGATTATTGGATGGATGCAGAAAAGTCAATTGAATACGGAATTGTGGACGGAATAATGAACAAATTGAGTTAACACATTTTGTGAGATAATTAAGATGCCGGACTTCTGTTCGGCATTTTTGTTTGTTAGCCTTGGCGAAATTTGTCAGCGTACTATGAAAACAGCGCTTGTCTTATCGTGTTTGTTTTTCAGTTTACCTGCACTTTCGCAGGTACAGCTCAAAGGAGTTGTGGCCGATAGCATTAGCCGACAAGTTTTACCGTTTGCCACCGTGCAAACGAGTAACAAAAAAGCTGTGGTTGCCGATATCAACGGATCGTTCAATATCGCAATATCAGACGCTACAGCTTACCTGCTCGTTTCCTATTCGGGACATCAGACAAAGAAAATTGCCGTTGAGGAGTTTCATACCGGTGATACTATTCTTCTCTCGCCGAAGATGAATGACCTTTCAGAAATTATCGTTCGCCCGCAGCAGAACAAAATCAACAGAATCGTAAACGCAGCAGTGGCGAATAAGCAAAAAAATAATCCTGAGTTTTACGAGGCGTATCAATGCAATGTGTACTACAAAATGCATGTCGACGTAACGGGAATTCCGCGGGACACATTCAACTTCTTCACCGGTAACAAATACCTGTTGTTAACAGAAACATTCAGCAAGAGGATGTGCAAACGTCCACAACAGTTGCAGGAAACGGTTTTGGCGTCCCGTTTCTCCGGTTTGCAGAAAACTTACTTCACAAATTTGGTAACGGATGTATTGCCGTTCCACGTGTATAGTAATTACATAACGCTGAACAACAAAGAATATATCAATCCTATTTCGGCTGGCTGGCAGCAGCGCTATCAATTTTCGCTTCATGATGAACTGACAATAGACGCCGATACTGTTTTCGTGCTTTCATTTAGTCCCAAAAGTTTATTTAACTCGCTGTCAGGTGTGGTGTACATCAACAGCAATGGCTACGCTATCTCTCACATTGTGGCGGAAAATGCTGATACAACTAACGGTAGGCGTGTACACTTCGAACAAATTTATTCTTTCACGAAAGGCAGGTGGTTTCCACAAGAGCTGAATTATGATCTGACGATCAAAAGGTTTATGTCGCCGTCAACAACTGTAATTCTTAACGGTCATTCTATTATTGATTCGGTGTCCTTTGCTCCTGTTCCGCCCGGTGCCTTCGATAAGGCACACGCAATAAAGCTGAGTGATTCAGTAGATGCATATTCAAATGAAGATTGGGTGCGCTTTCGGAAGGATTCGATCACCGAAAAAGAGCAAACAACATATCAATTCCTGGACAGTTTTGCCAAAGCAGTACACATGGAAACGTTTATGCAAAATGTGAGCAGGCTTGCCGTTTCACGATTACCCGTTGGAAAAGTTGACGTGGATGTGGACAGGCTATTTGTGACAAACGAGTACGAAGGAATACGCCTCGGATTGGGACTCTTCAGCAACGACAAAGTATCGAAATACTATTCAGCGGGTGGATGGGCAGGCTATGGTTTTGATGACCGGCAATGGAAATATGGTGGCTCAGTTACGTTGTACGCAAACGGCAAGAAAGAAAACTGGCTGCAGCTGGCATACGAAAAAAACGTGGGCAAGCCCGGTGAAGTCGTTCTTCACGAAGAGCTACAAAACAATTTAAGCAGCTGGCTGCTGGGTAGAGTTGATCTGTTTGAACAATACACAGCAATGGCCAGCATGCAGTTGGGCTACTGGCAACTTAGACCTACGCTGAAACTTGGAACGGCAACGCCATTATATCAAAGCAATTTTAGCGTCAACGGCAAAACGATTCTTTCGTTCACCAACAAGGAAGCGGCTATCACTTTCCGTTATGCTTATGGTGAAAAACGTTATCCCGTTTTTGAATATTACGAATCTGCAGGCACAAAGTACCCGATTGCTTACCTGCAATTAGCAAAGGGAAATATTTCAGCTGCAGATTATTCCTCAGAGTATATGCGTGTGGTGGCGGCTATTACTTTTTCGCATCACACCAATCGTTGGGGAAAAGATCACATTAGAGTCGACGGAGGAATAATGCACTCCGCAAATGGACAAGCAATTCCTCAATCGTATTTAATGGCAGGTAACGGTTTTAAGTCCAACAGATTCACATTTTACAAACCCGACGGGTTCATCACGATGCATCCGTACGATTTTTTTGCAGATCAATATACAAGCGTTTACTACCGCCATAGCTTCGATCGTTTTCTTTGGAACAAAAGATGGAGTAAGCCATTCATGGGGATAGCGCATAATATGATGTGGGGCAGCCTGAACCCGATCAATCAAACTTCTAACACCAACATTCGTTCGCTTGCACAAGGATATCATGAATCAGGACTAATGCTCAATCATTTGCTGCGTATCAATTTTAGTTTTGCGGATGTGTATTTAAACGCTGGCGTGTTTTACCACTGGAACAAAGAGCATCATTGGAACAATAATAAAACTTTCGTCATTGGCTTTGGCGCCGGACTGTAATCAGCAGCTCTTATATTTTGAAAGGAAATATTATACTTGTGGTGATTTTTCACGCAGGTAACTCATATCCCAATTCAATATGCAATCTGCAGCCACTACTGTTGACCAGTACATACAGGAGCTGCCGGAAGACCGGCGAAACGCGATAACGGAACTTAGAAAAGTGATTCAGAAAAACCTTCCACAGGGTTTTCAGGAAGGGATGGGGTATGGTATGCCTGGTTATTCAGTGCCGCACAGCAAATATCCCGCGGGCTATCATTGTGATCCAAAACTACCCCTGCCTTTTATCAGTTTTGCGTCGCAAAAAAATTTCATTGCTGTGTATCATATGGGCATCTATGCTGATCCTAAACTTCTTAAGTGGTTTGTCGAAGGTCATGCTAAAGTCTCCACCAAAAAGTTGGATATTGGTAAGAGTTGCCTGCGGTATAAAAAAGCTGAGGACATCCCTTATCAACTTATCGGCGAACTTGTATCCAAAATGACACCCGATCAGTGGATTGATAGATACGAGAGGAATTTTAGAAATCATCGCAAAAAAAAATAGGTCGAGAATTCAAAGTATTATTCGAACAACGCTCAAATAGAAGCAATGGTCAAAGAGAAATTGTACAAAATGCCTTTTGCCAATGTATATCCCATGTACATAAAGA
>JAEZJD010000067.1 GCA_023436425.1 Bacteroidota bacterium
GCGTCATATCGAGTATCTGGTTTTTTGTCGCCATAGCTATAATTATGATCGGTTACACGAAGCTGATTGCTTCCTTTAAAGTTACTGGTTTCCGAGTTGCCGCTTTAACCTGTTGGCCCCATCAACCATAAACCTGAACCATCCCCTTTCAACTTTAAAGTTTGAACTTTGAACTCGTGAACCCGCGAACCCGTGAACTGTTGAACCCTTAGACCTTAAACCTTAAACCCTCAACCTTTCAATGTCCAACCTTCAACCTTGCACCCGATAACCCAACTCCAGCTATCCTTCGTTCATCCTTCGTTCATTCTTCGTTGTTAAAGCAGATCAAAGGCATAGTAACGCCATACCTGAAGCATACCTAAAGCATGAGAAAGCATGAAAACTGTAAACCTTAAACCCTCAACCTTCAACCGTAAACCTTCAACCTTCCCCCTTAAACCTTAAACCTTAAACCTAAACTTTAAACTTTACTTCAAACCATGACCCACGAACCACACCATGAGTAGACAAAAGCACAACACTTGCAGTGCAAATTGCTTAACTAAGCTTTGCTCTTTTACATTTCCCTTTGACAAAAATCATCTTCGCTCCTAATTTCAGTCATGCTCTTTTCACATCGGGTGAACTCAGCTTTGTGATTGGCTCTGTGACATTCGGTTCACCTTGTAAACTTGGAGACCATGAAAGCTATTCCTACTATCGGCTTTTGGTCGGGCATTTTAGCCTTTAGTGCAACCGTAGCCTATTGTGTAGTTCAATTGCTGCAACTGTACGGGGCATTACGCTATCCCACAGATGAGATTCTGATCTACGGTACATCCCTTTGCATCGTTATTCCTTTCCTTTTTGAAATGTTGGCGCTGCATCATTCAACTGCGGGCAATAAGAAATTTTGGAGCCATGCAGCACTAATTTTTACCACACTGTATGCTGTATTTGTTACAGCAAATTATGTGGTCCAACTGGCAACAGTGATCCCACAGACAATGCAAGGAAAATTGCAGACAGTACGAATACTTCAGCAAACACCGCATTCGATGTTTTGGGATTTCGATGCGCTCGGCTACATCTTTATGGGAATAGCATGTTTGGTTGCTATCCCGTTGTTTGAGAACAAAGGATTTCAGAAGTGGGTTAGAATCTCCTTCATTGCTAACGCCGCAGTTACTCCACTCATAACAGTTGTTTACTTCTATCCAACTTATTCTTACAACTTACTCATTCTTGGATTTCCTTGGGCAGTTACTGCACCGTTGTTTATGTTGATGCTGGCATTATCCTTCAGAAAAAACAGTGGAGGTACAAAGCAATCAATATCTGCAGTTCAGGAGCTGGACGGATTTAGAGAGAAAGCCAAAGATCAAACACCAGAAAATACACCACAAAAACAACTGCAACATGAAACACGGTAACACAGACACACCTGCTGTGCGGCGTTCAACATTTATCTCCAGTTCAGGTGTTGATAACATACTAAGGACAAAAAGTTTCAATGAAAAAGGTCCAAACCATAGGCGAACACTGATCTCTTTTGGCTCTATAGCAGCATTAATCGGCTTTATTCTTTCTGGTCCTGTTGGTTCTGTTTTGGTACTGATTATTAAGCCACAACCTGCATGGACATCAGCGGCAAACTTTGTTACCAATTACAATTCACTGCAAACTATACCCTATTATTTTGGTTTCATCTTAATTGGTGGAATGCTCATTCTTACAGTAGCACATCATCTAAATGCAGACAACGAGCCACCACGTGATAAGATGCACATCTTCCTTTCTGTAGTCTGGACAACAATTTTCGCAGCAATCATTTTCTTCAACTACATCTGTCAACTTGCTTTTGTACATCATTTAGCCATTGATTACAAACCGGAAAACGATCAACTGATTGCTACTTTAACAATGGCAAATCCAGCTTCACTAAGTTGGGCAATCGAAATGTGGGGCTATGCTATTCTGGGAGTTGCTACATGGTTGTTGTCTGCTTACTACAGGGAGAAGAACAAAGCCATTTACTTTCTGCTAATCTCAAATGGCGTCGCCAGTGTTGTCGGTGCGGCATCATATGTATATGATGGCAATTGGCTACTGACAACAGCCGGTGTAGCATCTTATGCCTCTTGGAACATCTTAATGATTGTACTTCTTATTCTGATTTACAGACAATCAAAATCGAAATATGAAATAAGTAACACCTGTCATAATCAAACAACTTGCAACTAAAGCTATCTCTTATCAATACGAAAAATGAAACTACCCTTCACCATAGACCAATTTTTAGAAGTATTCAGGAATTACAATACATCTGTTTTTCCCATGCAGATTTTTCTTTTAATGTTGGCACTTTTTATAATCTATCAATCAACAAAGCCCAACAAGCATTCTGGTAAGACAATCATATTTGCACTTGCCTTTATATGGGCATGGATGGGAATAGCTTACCACATTACTTTTTTCGCAGCTATCAATAAAGCTGCTTATGCGTTTGGAGCATTGTTCATTTTAGAGAGTGTTTTTCTTTTCGTTTATGGGTTTACTAAACCAGCTTCTTTCTCATTCAACAAACAAATATCCGGAGTGATCAGTGCTGTACTGTTAGGCTATGCTCTGGTTATTTATTCTTTGCTTGGATACATCAACGGACATGGCTATCCATACTCACCCACATTCGGGCTCCCTTGCCCTACTACCATATTCACCTTTGCTGTTTTTCTTTTAGCGCAACAGAGACTGCCTGTTTATATTCTTATAATACCGCTCCTATGGTCTTTAATCGGTTTTTCAGCTGCATTCACTTTAGGCATTTATGAAGACATAGGACTTATCGTAGCAGGGTTGGTTTTCTCTCTCATTTATTTTATTAAAGCTAAAACACCGCATGTGAGAAATGAAACCTTATGAAGACCGTACAACCGAATACCACTGGAAATTTGTGGGAGTTCATTTTCAGCAGGCATTGGAAGATCGAGGGTATACGGCGGCAACATCAAAGACATGAAAGCGAATTGCTGATCGCTTCGGTATTAAAGATGAGAAACGGGGTCGAGAACTCTGGTTCTATAATCCACCAGATACCTTCAAGGGTAGCTGCAGCAGCAATGCTATTGATAAATATGGTAGTTCCCATCCGAAGGACTGTTGAAGGTCTGTTGGGAATAGCGTAAAACGGACTACTAAACGGACTACTAAGAGGTCTAAATACGTTGAAAGCCGCTTCCAGAGCGGCTTTCGTGTTTTGAGGTGTGATCCCGCTGGGACTCGAACCCAGGGCCCTAACATTAAAAGTGTTATGCTCTACCAGCTGAGCTACGAGATCTCCAAAGATGCTTTCGCATCTTAATAAATTTGGAGTGCAAAAATAAGGTTGCACCACTGCGCTGCCAAAAAATATTCACGAAATCAGCTCACCAATTCGTCATGAAATCTTTTCATAACATCTTTTTCAATCATCTTCTCCGCCAACCGGATCATATTCTCAAATGCCCTCGCTTTTGAAATGCCGTGACCAATGATCACCGGCTTCGAAATGCCCAGCACCGGAGTGCCTCCGTAATCTTCAAAATTGAACCGGTCAAAGTACTCGTGCTCAATATTCTTTCGCTGCGTTATTTCAAAAATGCTTTCAGCAAATTTCAAAAAGACATTCCCGGTAAAACCATCACACACAATCACGTCCGCCTTGTCAAGCAAAATATCCCGCCCTTCCACATTGCCAACAAACCTAATGTGCTTATTGTCTTTCAGCATCGGGTAAGTGGCTTGCGCCAGTAAATTGCCTTTACCTTCTTCTTCACCAATATTGAGCAAGGCTACCCGCGGCTGTTCGATACCTAAGATACTTTCCGCATACACACTGCCCATAATGGCAAACTGATTCAATTGCTCGGGCTTGCAATCCGAGTTCAATCCCACATCGAGCAGCAGACCCGATGTGCCATTTTCCTTCGGAATAATTGTCGAGATGGTGGGACGAAGAACACCCTCAATAGGTTTTAAAGAATAAAGGGAACCAATAAGCATTGCACCTGTGTTGCCGGCGCTGATGAAAGCATCTGTCTTTCCGGTCGCCAGCAAATGAAACCCGACGGCGATAGAGGATTTCTTCTTGTCCTTCAAAGCCTTCACCGGCGATTCGTGCATATCAATCACCTCGGGTGCATGAACTATTGTATACGATCCATCCGGTAAAGAAACTTCATTCAGTTCAGACGTTATCTGCTGCTCATCTCCTATCAAAACTATCGTTGCACCACCGGCTTCACTGTATCGCTTAACTCCTTTCAGTATTTCGGCGGGAGCAAAATCACCGCCCATCGTGTCAATGCCTATCTTCATTGTTGCCCAAAAATAAAAAATCCATACCCCGGTTCTTCAGGGATGGATTCTACACGAAGCAATGTAATTTATTTCTTTACAGGAGAGTTCTCAGCAACCACCTGACCTTTGTAGTAAAGTTTGCCTTCACTCACGTGTGCACGATGGCGAACATGCGTTTCACCTGTAGTTTTATCGGTCGACAGTGTGGCAGCAACAGCCTTGTAGTGTGTTCTGCGCTTTGCGCTTCTTTGCTGCGAATGCCTGCGTTTCGGATTTGGCATATCTGATTATTTATTTTCTTTTTTTATGTAACCGGCTTTCGATTTTCTCTTCGCCGTTCGTTGTGTCACTCACTTGTACGGTTGGTAATTCTATTCAACACTGCTTAACAACCCAACTCCCAACAACTAACTTTAAACTTTAAACCTTAAACTTTAAACTTCACTCGTCCATATCTCTGAACTTCTCCAGTCCTTTCCAGATTGAGTTTTCTTTCTTTTCGTCCGGCTTCATGTTGTTCAACAATTCCCTCGCAACCGGATTACAGTACGGTCCATCCATGTTCTCGTATTCGCAGGTGCGATGCGTCGGAATACTCAGATTGACGAACTCGTAAATCCAGTTCTTTACATCAAGGTGGCTCTCGCCGCGGGAGATGTAAAAAACATCGGGATCTTCCTCCTGATCATTCATCACCTCAGGTTCATCTGTCATCTTCACCGTCATGGTAAACTCTTCGAACAACTGGATCGGCAGATCATTGTTGCATCGATCGCAGGTTACTTCCGCCTTGCCACCAATTTCAAACCGCAGCCGGAGAAACCCGTTATTTTTTTCCAGCAACAACTTCACATTGGCTTCAGCTTTTTCGAAGTCCTGATCGCCGTATTCCTCAAAGAACCTGTCGTCAACTT
>JAEZJD010000078.1 GCA_023436425.1 Bacteroidota bacterium
AAATGCTGTGGAAAGCCAGTGTATTTACCTTTGTCGACTTTATGGGTTGGTCACCGCAAAACATTTTCATTAAAGATTTTACCTACCATTTGCCGCAGGAAAGAATAGCAGCTTTTCCCCTTGAAAAACGAGATGATTCAAAGCTCCTCGTATACCGGGACGGATTGATCGTTGACGACCGCTTTTTTAATCTTGATGGTTACATATTTTCAAACTGTCTTTTGGTTCTGAATGACACACGTGTGATAGAGGCAAGAATTTTTTTCCAAAAAATAACGGGCGCTGTAGTCGAGATTTTTTGTTTGGAACCATACAACCAAAATATCGAAACCAGTTTAGCTGAAAAAAGAAGTAGCACTTGGAGATGCCTCATTGGCGGCGCGTCGAAATGGAAGCATGGACAGATATTAAGTAAAGAAATTGAAAGTGATGGAAGTGTTATTGCGCTAAACGCGAAATACATCGCAAAAGAAGCGGACAGCTTTGTTATTGAATTTAACTGGACGCCATCGGAAATGTCGTTCGCCGAAGTGCTGCACGCATCGGGAGCGATCCCGTTGCCGCCATATATAAAACGGCAGGCTGAAGCGGTTGATAAGGAGCGTTATCAAACAGTTTTCGGCATACATGAAGGATCTGTTGCTGCTCCGACGGCAGCACTGCATTTTACAGAAGATATTTTCCGGAAGTTGGCAGCAAAGGGAATTAAAAAAGAGTTCGTCACACTGCATGTTGGTGCGGGCACATTTAAGCCGGTGAAGACCGAAACCATTGCCGAACATGAAATGCATAATGAGTCATTTACCGTTACCAAAGCTGCCTTACAAGAAATATTAAATGCGCCGTCTGTAGTGGCAGTCGGAACCACATCGTCAAGAACTCTTGAAAGCATTCACTGGTTGGCAGTGAAACACATGAGTACACGATCAGTTAATGAATGGCAACTTTCACAGTGGGAATGTTACAGCCTTTCGAGAGAAATGACTTACCGCGAAAGCTATGCTCATCTGATTGAGTGGATGGAAGCCAACGATGTTGAACAATTACATTGCAAGACAAGCCTGATTATCGTGCCGGGCTATTCTTTTAAAGTAGCAGAGGGCTTGATCACAAACTTTCATCAGCCGCAGTCAACATTACTGCTGCTGGTCGCGGCATTTATCGGCGACGATTGGAGGCGCATTTACGAGCATGCACTGAAAAACAATTATCGATTTTTAAGCTACGGGGATAGCAGTTTATTATGGAGAAATCTTTGAAGTTGCCAAAGGAAATTCGAGTGTGAAGCAGCTGCCTTTCCCCAAAGTGCTTTCTGCTTTCACGTGGCCGTTGTGGGCTTCCACCACAGTCTTCACATAATTGAGTCCGAGCCCAAATCCCTTTACATTGTGAATGTTGCCAGTGTGTGCACGATAAAATTTCTCGAAAATTCTTTTCAACGTTTCGCGGCTCATGCCGATTCCATTATCCTCCATCCGCAAAATGAATTTCTTATCCGTTGATGAAGTGAAAAGACAGATTTTCGGCGGGACATTTTCTTTTGCATACTTCACGGCATTATCCATCAAATTATTTACAAGATTCGAAATGTGCACTTCGTCACCTGTAATTAAGTCGTTTTCAGCATCAAGATGTGTTTCCAACGACCCCTGCTTCTCCTGCAGTCTCAGCATAAAATTGTCAGCAACGTCGTTGATGATTTGGTGAACGTGCAGTTCTTTTAAATTCAATTGTACTTCCTGCCTGTCCATCAAAGCCGATTTCAAAATCGTCTCTACTTGTCTGTTCATCCGTTGATTTTCTTCTTTGATAATGCTGCTGAAGTAGGTGAGTTTAGTGGTGTCGCGCTGTACCTTATCATTTTTCAACGCATCTACCGCAAGCGAAATAGTAGCTATTGGCGTTTTGAATTCATGCGTCATATTGTTGATGAAATCGTTTTTTATTTCACTGAGCTTTTTTTGCCGCAGCATGGTTTGAACGGTGAAATAAAACGCACCAAGAATGAAGAGAGTAAACAGCACGGCCATCACAATAATGTAGCGAAGATCCTGGAACACAATGCCGCGAAGTTCCGGCACCACAACGATCAGCACTTCGTCCTGTGCCAGGTTTTCTGCAATGCTTCCGCTGGGAGGATTCAGCTGATAAGGGAATGACTTGTAATTAGCAGTGTCCTGATACCACTCGACAAACTTTGGCGATTTTCTTTCGAGATACGCCAGCGATCCGCCGCTCACCAAACCGAATTCAAAAGGAATGATCTTCAACCCATGAACGTCAAATGCATTTTGGATCTTCTGATGCAGTTCCTGCGTTGTGAACCTTGAAGCAACACTGTAGGCTTTGGGCGCTTCGATGGAGAAATTATCGAAGCCAAAAGGATTTCTCGATGTATTTGGCGCTTTGTATTGCGTCAATTCATTGATAAGTGTGGTAGAAACGTTGTAATACAGTTTTTGAGTGAAGTCGTCTTCTCTCAAAAGCAGCATACTGTTCAACCAGTTTACCTGAATGTAGATAATTCCAAGAACAGAAACACTAAGCAGAACGATGATGATATAAAAGCTTCGCTTCACCTAAACAAAAAAGCAATTGATGGATTCGTAAAAATAGCGCACCATTCCCCATTTAGCATGGCACAAGTTTATTATAGATTTATTTTTAACACAATCGGACTGTATGGTTGAACCCGCACCTGGAGTATTGCTGATTGCTGATCCATTTTTGAAAGATCCAAACTTCATGCGAACTGTGGTATTTCTCACTGAACACAAAGAAGAAGGAACGATTGGCTTTGTCCTCAATCGACAATACGAGAACACGCTGGATGAATTGATTCCTGAAGTGGATGGTTTCAAATTGCCGGTGTACTATGGCGGCCCGGTTCAGATGAATACAATACATTTTCTTCACCGCTATCCCGAAGACATTCAAGGTGGAATAGAAGTAATGAAAGGAGTTTACTGGGGTGGAGATTTCGATTCTGTAGTGCAACTCATTACAACGGGAAAGGCCGATCCCGACAAAATTCGTTTTTACATCGGCTATTCGGGCTGGAGTTCAGGGCAACTGGAAGCAGAAATGGCGGAAAAAACGTGGCTCACTGTGGAAGCAGCAAGAAAACTAATCTTTCACCCCGACGCTGAAGAAATTTGGAAAGACTCCTTAAAACATCTCGGCGGTGAATATGAGATGATGATTAATTTTCCAATTGATCCGCAACTGAATTAGTCTGACGCACGGTTACTCGGCTATAAATTAGCTGGTTACTAGCTGATTACTGCGGCAAAAAATCTATTTACAGAATTTAAGAAATCGAGATGAGCAACACAATTGAACACGGAAAGAGCTTTACGCCTGAAGAAAGCATCGACTATTCGCCAGGAGCGGTAGTGAGCAAAACGATTTTGAAAAAACCTGCTGGAAATATCACATTGTTTTCGTTTGATGAAGGCGAGGGCTTGTCTGAACACAGTTCTCCGCATGAGGCGCTTATTTTGATCCTGGACGGCCGTGCAGAAGTGACAATTGGCGGTACACCGCAAGATGTAAACAAAGGAGAAAGCATTATTCTTCCGGGGAATATTCCTCACTCTCTGAAAGCGAAAGAACGGTTCAAAATGATGTTAGTAATGATCAAAAAAGAACAATGAGGTCTTTGCGGCTCAAGACACTTGAATAGAAATAAAAAGTCGCTCTTGAAGAGCGACCTCACTAAAAAATTCCCCGAGACTCCTAATGCCGGAATCGAGTTGAAGATTATTCCACTTCCTTGCCACCTTCCACCAACACGGTGACTTTGTTATTCAAAACTTCAACGAAGCCGCCTTGAATATCAAAAGATAAGGTGTGGTTTTGTTTATCACGCAACACTTTTACTCTGCCACCTTTCAAAGCACTTACCAACGGAGCATGTTTTTCCAGAACTTCAAAAGAACCGCTGATGCCGGGCATCTGCACGCCATAAACATCGCCACTGAAAAGCTTTCGTTCCGGAGTTAATATCTCGAGTGTCATAAATTCGACAATTTGATAATTCGAAATTTCAATTATAAACCAAATGGCAGACTGCCACGTTGATTTGTTCAAATTATCCCTGCGCCTGCGCCAACAACTTCTTGCCTTTTTCTATTGCATCATCAATCGTTCCAACAAGGTTGAATGCAGCTTCAGGATATTCGTCAACCTCGCCATCCATAATCATATTAAATCCACGAATCGTTTCTTCAATTGGCACCAGCACACCTTTTAATCCTGTAAACGCTTCAGCCACATGGAACGGCTGGGACAAGAAACGTTGCACACGACGGGCACGGCTTACTGTCAATTTATCTTCATCACTCAATTCGTCCATACCAAGAATAGCAATGATATCCTGCAATTCTTTATAACGCTGTAGAATCAGTTTTACCCTGTTCGCACAATCGTAATGTGCATCGCCAACGATCAGCGGCGAAAGAATTCTCGACGTAGAGTCCAGCGGATCAACAGCAGGATAAATTCCCAAGTCGGCAATTTTACGGCTCAATACTGTCGTCGCGTCGAGATGTGCGAATGTAGTTGCAGGCGCAGGGTCCGTCAAGTCATCCGCAGGTACATACACCGCCTGCACGGAAGTGATAGAACCATTTTTAGTTGACGTAATCCTTTCCTGCATGATGCCCATTTCTGTTGCAAGAGTTGGCTGATAACCTACGGCAGACGGCATACGGCCAAGCAATGCCGAAACTTCCGAACCGGCTTGGGTAAATCGAAAAATGTTATCAACGAAGAAGAGAATGTCACGTCCTTTACCGGAGCCATCGCCGTCGCGATAATATTCCGCTACAGTTAACCCTGAAAGTGCAACACGGGCACGTGCTCCCGGAGGCTCATTCATTTGTCCGAAAACAAAAGTTGCCTTAGAGTCTTTCAAGCCCTGCATGTCAACCTTACTTAAATCCCATCCACCTTCTTCCATGCTATGCTTGAACGATTCGCCATAATTCATAATGCCAGCTTCAATCATCTCACGCATCAGGTCATTTCCTTCGCGTGTTCTTTCACCCACGCCGGCAAATACGGACACACCGGCATACGCCTTCGCAATGTTGTTGATCAATTCCTGGATCAGTACTGTTTTACCTACCCCGGCACCTCCAAACAGACCGATTTTCCCACCTTTTGAATAGGGTTCAATCAGGTCAATGACTTTAATACCGGTAAATAAAACTTCTGTTGCCGTGGATAGATTTTCGAAAGCCGGCGGCTTGGCGTGAATAGGTCTGCCATTTACTTTAGGCACTGGAGGCAAGCCATCAATTGGATCGCCGGTAACGTTAAACAGGCGCCCTTTTATTTCTTCGGCTGCGGGCATTTTTATGGGAGCACCGGTGTCTATCACGTCCACGCCTCTCATCAGTCCTTCGGTACCGTCCATGGCAATTGTTCGCACGCTGTCTTCGCCGAGGTGGTTTTGCACCTCAAGAACTAATGTATCTCCTGATTCTCTTTTTATTTCCAGTGCATTGTGTATTTCCGGAAGTCCGCCTTCAAACTGAACATCGACAACGGCGCCGATTATCTGCTTTACCTTACCAACTTTTGACATATTATGAGATTGAATTGAAGTAGAATTAGATGGTTTTAAAATTCTTCTTTTTTGAGGCTGCAAAGGTAAGGGTACAGCATGTATTGACCAATTCACTCAGATTAAAAAAAAGTTTACCTTAATAGACACTTTCCAGCATTTTATGGCGGTACGGCTGCTTTGGTTTCTCACATTGTTCACGTGCTACGAGAGCAACGCTCAATTTTTTTCAAAAGAAAAAAAATTGTTAAGGGATGTTGCTATTGCCACTTCGGACTCGCAAAAGGTTGCCGCACTAGGAGAACTCGCCAATTTTTACTACATCTATAGGGCAGAAGCGAAAGCGGACAGTGTGCTGCAGAAGCAATTTTTAATAGCAGAACTTTCGGACAACAAAAATCTCATTCTACAATCGCTTTTTGGCAAAGCTCTTACGAATGTGAATAATTGGGCGAGCACTAAGGCCTACGACAAGGCGTTGGCTTTTTTGCAAAAGGGATTGCGGTATGCGCGGGAGACTGGAAAAAGCGAATATGAGCGGGTTGCGTATATCAGGATAGCGTCTATTTACCGAAAGATGGGTCAATATGACAACGCGTTAGCTCAGGCTACATTGGCATTGACGTCGTCCACCGCCGATTCAGACGATGATTCGCTGAAGAGTGCCGTATTTCTCGAATTGGGCGACATTTTTCTGGCAAAAGGAGATGCCGTTCCTGCTTACAAAAATTATAATAACGCTTTTGACGTTGCGTACGCATTGAAAGATCACCGGCAACAGTCGGAGTGCTATCATCATTTTGCTACACTTTATCAAAGCTTAGGCAATAAGGAATTGGCAAAGGCTAATCTTCTAAAAAGTTTGCAGCTGAATAAGCAACATGGTGACGAAACAGGACTATTGCACGACTATATAGACCTATCCCGCATCACAGATGAAGAAGAATACCTTAAAAAATACACGGCACTGGCTGCGAGGATCGGTAGGGATGAGGATATTCTTTACGGGAAATCGCTGCGCTTTGCATACCTGATGGTGGTACAGAAAAACAGTGAGGCGGCTCTGGCTTACTTAAACGCAAATGAAGACCTGAAGCAATCTTATTTGAACACCGGGATTTTCAATTATTATTGGAACATTGGCAACGTTTATCGCTACGCGGGTGAGATGGACTCCGCCATACACTACTTTTTACTTGCCTTGCCGGAGTTTGAAAGAAGTTATGATTTGAACAAACAAAAGTCTGTTTTGAAGGCGTTGGGCGAGAGTTACTTCGCATTGTCTCAGCCCGAAAAAAGTATTAACTATTTTGAAAAAGCTCTTTCTATAAGTGAGCAACAGAACGATTTTGCAACTTCTGCCACCATTTATGAAAGTCTTAGCAAGCTTTATGAAAAAACCGGGGATTATAAAAAAGCGTTTTTTGCCACTAATCAGAATATGTATTTGAAAGACACGCTGCAGCAATTGAACGCACAGCGCGATGTGGTGATGCTCGAAGTAGACAGAGAAAATAAAAAGCACGAAAAAGACCTGCAGAATGCTGAAGCGGAAAGGCTACGCACAATGAATTTGCAGTACATGGGCATTACCATTGCCATCGCGGCAGTGTTCACGTTTATGTTGCTACTGGGAATGTTTCCCATGAGCAACTTCACAATCAAGCTCCTTAGCTTTTTTGCATTCATCTGTCTTTTTGAGTTTATCGTGCTGCTGGTGGATAATTACGTTCACAAAGTGACACATGGCGAGCCACTAAAAGTTTGGCTGATAAAGATTGTACTTATTGCCGCTCTGGTGCCGGTGCAGCATTTTTTGGAGCACATGGTCGTCAGGTTTTTAGCGTCGCAGCGCCTCCTCCGAATGCGGCAACAAATGTCCATGAAGAAGCTATGGACCAACATGAAAACGAAAATAAAAAGACCGGCTTTATCAGAAGCCGGTATCGAAGAAGATACTGCTGTTCTGTAGCTATTGCGTAGTAGTTGTTGAACTTTTAGCCGAAGCTGCCGTTTCTTCGTCTGCGCATGCACCCTCAGGCGGGGGACAAATGCTTGGAGCAATATAATATCTTGGTTCGCTGGCTACAGTATTGAACTGAACTTTCAACAGAAGAACGGGCCAATTTTTTTTGTCTCCGTACTTCGCATCGTTAGGATACGCTCCATAAAAAAATTGTAATTGCTTCGGGTTTTGAGCAAGGATTGCATCTAAAAGATCGATGCTAAACTCCGAAAACTTTGCCTTTTTCCTTGTTGAATCTACTTCTGCGTCCCGGTAATGTTTCATAAAGGCTTGTGCCTCAAAAACAGGAACAGCTGCGGCAGATAACTTCGATGTGTCCCCGGCTGCAAAAGCACGGCTGCCCCCACTTGCACTTGCAGTAGAATCGCTGCCAGTGCCCGAATTATTGCCACTGTTACAAGCTGCCAAAGCGACCATCAGCAACGACATCGCCAAAAGAGATTTTCTCATAACAAATAGTTTACGTTAAATATAAATTTTATTTCTCATCTGCTCCACAGCGCCGAGGTAACTCATCAGGCATGTGATTTGTAAAATTTACCGTATGATGAAATATTTATTGGCCGCCATCCTAATCGGTTCCCTATCCTTCTGTAATAGCAATAAAGACTCCGATTCAGACGAAAACGGTGGGTCTGGCAGCTCTGAAAAAAAAGTAAGCAAGCGAGATTATAGCATCACTAAAGAAAATTCGTACTCCGACCTTTTCTTCGACAGTACGGAACTGGAGAAATTTATTGTAGAGAAAAAAGTACCCGATTCGCTCGTGCGGCGGCTGCGTAGTTTTTACAACACCCGCAATTATCAATATGCCTGGTTTTCCAGCGATGGGCTGACCGAGCAGGCGAGAGCATTCTGGAATCTTCACGATTATGTGACTACCTATGACAAAGACACTGTGCTAAAAGATAAAAGTTTGCAAAAAAGAATGGATGCGTTAATTGCAGAAGAGAATCTCTCCGTGGGTGAGGGAAACAAATCTTACCTGAATACAGAACTTACCCTAACCCAGCATTTCATCACCTACATGCTGCGCAATTTTGAGAAAGGCTATGTGAAAAGGAAAGAAATGGAGCGCTTCATTCCATTTAAGAAGAAAGACATTCTCGCGGAAGCGGATTCTCTTCTAAATAAAAAACATAAAGACGACAAGTATTTTGAGGACGTTCATCAGACTTATCGCTTACTGAAAGAACAATTAGGACGGTATTACAACATTGCTAAAGCAGGCGGTTGGCCGCAGGTGAATTTTGAAGGCAAATCACTAAAGAAAGGTTCGTCCAATCCTGCAGTTACCACAATAAAAAAGAGACTTCAGATTTCCGGCGATATGCCGGGAAAAGACACGAGCCAGGTTTTCAACGACACATTAGAATACGCGGTTAAAGTATTTCAAAAAAGACTCGGATATAAGCCCGACGGAATTATTGATGCCGCTCTGTTGAAGGAGATAAACGTACCTGCGCTCAAGCGTGTCGAACAAATATTGCTTAACATGGGTAGAATGAGGTGGATGCCTGTGGAACCATCCGGTCAGCTGATCGTTGTTAACATACCAGAATTCGTGCTCCACGTGTACGAAGGAGGGAAACAGGCGTGGCAAATGAACGTTGTGGTGGGCAAGGAAGGACACAACACTGTGAGTTTTAGCGGCGATCTGAGTACCGTAGTGTTTAGCCCGTATTGGAACGTGCCTCCCAGCATTGTGAAAAATGAAATTCTACCGAAAATGGAAAGTAATCCCGGATATCTGGCGAGCCAAAACATGGAAATCACGGGCAATGACGACGGGCTGCCATCTATCCGACAGCTGCCCGGTCCCAAAAATTCGCTGGGAAGAGTCAAGTTCCTCTTTCCTAATAGCTTCAACATTTATTTTCACGACACACCGGCGAAGAGTTTGTTCGAAAATGAGAAGAGAGCCTACAGCCACGGGTGCATTCGGCTGGAGGAACCTGAAAAGATGGCGCAATATCTCTTAAAAGACAACCCGTCGTGGACGCCGGAGAAAATACAGGCAGCCATGAACAGCGGCGATGAACAGCATGTGAAATTGAAAAAACCGGTACCGGTGATGATAACTTATTACACCGCTTGGGTAGATGGCGAAGGGCTGCTGAACTTTAGGGAAGATATTTACCAACACGACGAAACGCTTGCAAAAAAAATGTTCAGCAACGTTTTATAAACCATCAACTTAATTTGCAGTGATTTTGTCACATGCAATTAGTAGAAGTTACAAACAGCGAAACGGCGAGGGATTTCATTAAAGTAAATGTGCTTATCAACCAAAGTAATCCCAATTACATACGTCCGCTTGACAAAGATGTAAACGCCGTTTTTGACCCGAAAAAAAATAAGACATTTCGCTTCGGCACTGCCAAGCGGTGGCTGCTAAAAACATCAGACGGTGAGTTAATTGGAAGAATTGCGGCATTTACTAACAAAAAATATCGCAACAAAGGTGACGATGTTCCTGTAGGAGGCATTGGATTTTTCGAATGCATAAACGATCAATCCGCAGCAGATCTGTTGTTCGACGTGGCAAAGCATTGGCTAATGCAACAAGGCATGCAGGCGATGGATGGACCAATCAATTTTGGTGAGCGGGACAGATGGTGGGGGCTGCTTGTGGATGGTTTTCAGCCACCGGTTTATTGTCTCAATTTTAATCCACCTTACTATAAAGATCTGTTTCAAGCCTATGGCTTTCAGGTGTTCTTCAATCAATTTTGTTTCGGCATGAACCCGAAACAACAGCTAAGCGATAAAATTTTTGAACGACATGCGGCACTGGCAAAAGATCCAGACTTCAGCGCAAGGTATATGGACAAAAGAGACATGGAAAAATATGTACAGGATTTTACCAAAGCGTACAATGAAGCCTGGGCAGGTCACGGCGGATTGAAGCAGTTAGATGTAAAAGTTGTTAGAAAGATGTTTCAACAAATGAAACCAGTAATGGATGAAAAAATAAACTGGTTCGCCTACTACAATGAACGCCCGATTGCCATATTTATCAACCTTCCGGATCTTAATCAATGGTTTAAATATTTGAACGGAAAGTTTGACTTACTCCACAAACTAAAATTTCTCTGGATAAAAAAAACGAAGCCTTGCAAAAAGTTCATCGGGCTCATTTTCGGTATTGTACCCGAATTTCAGGGCAAAGGTGTTGATGCCTACATCATCGTGGAAGCGGCTAAAGTGGTGCAATCGCCGGCTGTGGACTACACCGACTACGAAATGCAGTGGATAGGAGATTTCAACCCGAAGATGTTGAATGTTGCGGAAAACTTTGGCGAAACATTTAAGTCAAGAACATTAACAACTTACCGCTACCTTTTCGACAGAACAAAAGAATTCAAGCGCCATCCGATGCTGCAATAAACCTGCGCAGAACAAACTTTTCCACAGCAAAAGACGGCTGCCGATTTGTTCATTTTGGTGCTCCCCAAAAACCTATCTTGCAACAGCTTTTATGGAAAAATTTATTGTTTCTGCGAGAAAATACAGACCGCAAAGTTTCGACACGGTTGTCGGTCAGGAGCACATTACAACCACTTTAAAAAATGCGATAAAAAACGAGCAGCTTGCGCATGCTTTCCTTTTTTGCGGACCACGGGGCGTGGGCAAAACAACATGTGCCCGTATATTGGCAAAAACGATAAACTGCCAGAATATAACGGTTGACGGTGAAGCATGCAACGCTTGTTCATCCTGCGTCTCATTCAACGAAGGAAGCTCCATGAACATTTTTGAATTAGATGCAGCTTCCAATAATTCGGTTGAAGACATTCGTGCGTTGGTGGATCAGGTAAGATTTGCGCCCCAGGGAGGAAAATACAAGGTTTATATCATCGACGAGGTGCACATGCTTTCTTCATCGGCGTTCAACGCGTTTCTCAAAACTTTGGAAGAACCTCCACCGTATGCAATTTTCATTTTAGCTACTACAGAAAAACATAAAATTCTTCCAACAATACTTAGCCGTTGTCAAATATTTGATTTTAAGCGAATCACGTTACAGGATACAGTTAATCATCTGAAGGGAATTGCAAAAAAGGAAAACATTTCCGCCGAAGACGCCGCACTTCAACTTATCGCTCAAAAAAGCGAAGGTTGCATGCGTGACTCACTCAGCATTCTCGATAAAATAGTCAGCTTCACAAATGCCCACGTGACTTACGACAATACAATTGAGCACCTCAACATTCTCGACGCTGAATATTACTTCAAGTTGATGGATTGCATGCTGAACCAGGATTTGGCTGCTGCCATGCTTTTGTTTGATGATATTGATAAGAAGGGCTTTGAAGGAGATATGGTGCTGAATGGCTTTGCAGAATTTATCCGCAACCTCCTTATATGTAAAGATGAAAGAGTAATCTCGCTTCTTGAAGTGGTAGATAGTTTTAAGCAAAAATATTTCGAAACTTCTCAAAAGACTGATCCCGCGTTTTTAATCAGTGCATTGAACATCATCAACGAAGCGGAAATAAATTTTAAAGCTGCACGCAATAAACGATTGCATGTTGAACTAACACTAATAAAACTTTGCTACCTAAATCAGGCAATAGAAATAACCGGAAATGGAAGCGGCATAGATAAAAAAAAACTAACTGAATCGGCAAAACCGCTGGCGTTCAAAACCATTCAGCCGGTCTTTGTTCAAAATAAAAATAACCAGACCGCTAAACCTGAACCAACTGCCACTTCAAGCGCAAAACTGATCATCGAAACAGCACAAGAAGAAAAACCGGCGGCTGCTCAGATTCAGGAAGAAAATGAAATTTACAAACCTGTTCAAAACAGTGGTTCGAAAAACAAGTTAAGGTCGCTCGAATCTCTTCGCCAACAAATCAGCAAAAACAACTCGCAACAAGCAGCTGTTGATAATCCACTGACGCAGACAGCTCTTGAACAATCGTGGAAAAACTTTTGCCAGCATTTGAAACAAAATAAAAATGCTGCATTGCAAGGATTTGCATCGGCAAAACTTTCGGTTATAGATTCAAATACTTTTGAAGTAGAAGTAAATAGCAAGATCAATCAAAAGTTTATTGAGTCTGAAAAGCGTGATGCTTGTGAATTCCTGAAAAGTGAACTGTCCAACAAAAAGATCCAGTTCAGCATTTCACTTGTACAAACGGAAGAAGTAGAAGACGAAACAGATAAACCATTGAGTGCAAAAGAGCAATACCAAAAATTGGTGGAAGAATTTCCATTGGTTAAAGAATTAAAAGACCGTTTAAAGCTCGATTTGGATTATTGAACTTTCGAGGTAGTTGCATTTACGAATCGAACTTTTTAGTTTTGTTCAATTCGATCATCACCATTACTGATTACTTATCCATCATCACATGCCGATTGTCGCCCCATCATTGCTTTCTGCAAATTTTCTGAAGTTGGAAGACGAATGCCGGATGGTTCATGAAAGTGAAGCAGAGTGGTTTCACCTAGACGTGATGGATGGCAGATTTGTACCGAACATTAGCTACGGAATGCCTCTCATTAAGCAGATGAGAAAAACGACTGACAAGGTTTTTGATGTGCACCTCATGATTGTGGAGCCCGAAAAATATGCAGAAGATTTCAAGAACGCAGGTGCCGATATTCTTACAGTTCATTATGAAGCCTGCACACATTTACATAGAAATATTCAACAAATAAAGTCGCTGGGCATGCAGGCAGGCGTTGCACTCAATCCTCACACGCCGGTGCTTCTGCTGCAAGACGTTATCAGGGACATCGACCTTGTTTTAATTATGAGTGTCAATCCGGGATTTGGAGGACAGCAATTTATTCCTCAAACCTTTGAAAAGGTAAAGGAGCTGAGAAGGATGATTGATGAAACGCAATCGAAAACAAAAATTGAAGTAGACGGAGGTGTGACATTGCAGAATGCAAAATCAATTGTGGAAGCCGGTGCCGATGTATTGGTAGCAGGAAACACGGTTTTCAGTTCCCCCGACCCAACGGCTACGATTTTTATGCTAAAGAATAGCTGATGAAAGATTTGTTTTCACAACAGTCAACTTTTTACGCAAAATATCGCCCCACCTACCCGCAACAATTGTTTGACTACATCATCAGTTTTACTAAAGAACAAAATGCAGCATGGGATTGCGCAACCGGCAACGGACAGGCAGCAGCTGCGCTTGCAGAAAAGTTCACAAGAGTGGAAGCGACCGACATTAGCAAAGCACAGCTGAAGCAAGCGATTAAAAAGCCTAATATCAACTATAGCATTGCGTCAGAAGAAACAAATTTTGACGACAACAGTTTTGATTTAATTACAGTGGCACAGGCGTACCACTGGCTGAACTGGGAAAAATTTCACGATGAAGCTACACGAGTTGGAAAAAACGATGCAGTGGTTGCAATTTGGGCATACAGCTTTTTTAACTGCGATGACGAGGGTTTGAATCTCCTCACACGTAAATTCTATTTCGATATCGTGGGACCGTACTGGGACCCCGAAAGAAAATACGTGGATGAAGAATATAAAACTGTAGAATTTAATTTCCAGCCGTTGAGTACAAGAGACTTTGAGATCACAGTAAATTGGGATAGGGATGATCTGAAAGGTTACCTCACTTCATGGTCGTCCGTGCAAAACTTCATCAAACAAAATAATGTATCTCCGCTAACGTTAATCGAGGATGAATTGCAGAAAGTATGGGAAGGCAAAAACACGATAAGTTTTCGGTTTCCCATTTTCTTAAAAATTGGAAGAATTGAAAAGCCGGCGGCTCGATAGCTTTACTTTTATTTGCTAAAACTGCCTGAGTGAAACTGCGTTTGTTATTGATTTTGCTGGTGTGCTCTCTTACTTCTGTTGCGCAAAGAAAATTTGCCACTGTCAGCGGAAAGGTGGTGGACGAAAATGAAAATCCACTCAGCAACGTGTCTGTACTCATTCTTGGGCAGCAACGCGGCATTACCACGTCAGATTCAGGCAAATTTTCTCTCAGAGTTCCCGCCGATAGAGCTTTTGCCCTCGTGTTTTCTCACAGCGGTTATAAATCGGAACAGCAAAATTTTCTGATGAACGAAGGCGAACAGGAAACTATTACCATTAAAATGGAAAGAAAGTCGGATGCCTTGCCCGATGTGGTGGTGCGGGATGAACGGCAGCGCACAGAAGTTGGCTTAATTCGTCCAAATCCAAAATCTGTGATCAACCTTCCGTCACCTGTAATGGGTGTGGAAAGTATGCTCAAGGTTTTTGTTGGATCCAACAATGAACTGACCTCTCAGTACAACGTTCGCGGAGGCAGCTACGATGAAAACCTGATTTATGTGAACGATTTTGAAATCTTCAGACCGTACCTTGTTCGCAGCGGCCAACAGGAGGGACTTAGTTTCATCAATCCGCAAATGGTGAAGAATATTAACTTTTACACCGGCGGATTTCCTGCGAGGTATGGCGACAAAATGAGTTCCGTTCTGGACATTCAATACAATACGCCAAAAACTTTTGGGGGCTCTGCGTACATCAGCATTCTTGAGCAGGGCTTTCATTTGGAAGGACTTACCGCTGGTAAAAAGCTTAGCTATATCGCGGGTGTTCGTAATCGTAGCAATAGAAACTTACTGAGCAAACAGGAAACGCAGGGCATTTATACTCCATCTTCCTCAGATCTGCAGGCTTTAATCAATTATCAGATATCAGCTAAGTGGAGCAGCGAGCTGCTGACGAATTTCTCTTCAACAAAGTTTCATCTCATTCCCCAAACGAGCCAGCTTACATCATCTGTTTTCTCGCCGTTTTTTACCGCAAATCTTGGAGTTGACATTTATTTTGAAGGGCAGGAAAAAGATCAGTATAGTACAGGAATGGTGGGACTTTCTACTACATTTCAACCCTTACAAAACCTGAAACTAAAGTGGCTGGCATCACGTTTCGAAAACGACGAACAGGAAAACGTGGACATTGCGGGTGCTTACTTGTTTGGCGACAGAGACTTTGATAGCCGCAGCTCTTCTTTCGGCTTGATTGTAAATCCGCTCGGCGCCGGCATCTATCAAAATTTTGCCCGCAATAGGTTGAACATAGTCAACTACAATTTTTCACACAAAGGAAGCGTCATAAAAAACCAGCACTTTTTTCAATGGGGGGTTGGTTACGATAACACCAAAATCGCCGACAAGCTGAACGAATGGGAATACCAGGATTCTGCTGGTTACGCCTTGCCGTTCAATCCCAATCTGCTGCAGATGAACAAAGTGCTGAAAACAAAAGCAGATTTAAACATCAATAAATTTAGTGGATACCTACAGGACAATGTTGCCTTCAGCAAAGGCAATGCATCATACACGTTGCAGGCTGGTCTGCGATACAACTACAATGATCTGAACAACGAATTTCTACTGTCTCCAAGAGTCGGCGCCTCATGGAAGCCGGGGTGGCAACATGACGTAATCTTCCGGCTTGCCGGTGGTGCTTACCATCAGCCGCCTTTCTACCGAGAATTGCGAGATTATCAGGGAAATATCAACACACAATTGAAAGCTCAAAAAAGCTGGCAAACTGTTGTGGGTATGGATTACAACTTTATCGGCTGGAATCGTCCGCTGCGACTTACAACAGAAGCCTATTATAAGTCGATGACCGATGTTGTTCCGTATGACATAGATAACGTTCGAAGTCGCTACTTTGGAAAAAACAATGCAAAGGCTTACGCAACAGGTTTGGAGGCAAGGCTTTTTGGCGAGTTAGTAAAAGACGCAGAAAGCTGGATAAGTGTGGCTTTCATGCGTACACGAGAAAACATTGAAGGCGATTTTTACACTGTATACAAGCTCGATTCGCTACAACAACCTATCGATAGCAGCTTGGTGGAAGGTGGCTGGCTTCGACGGCCCACAGACCGAACACTGACATTCGGAATGTTTTTTCAGGACTATTTAGCAACCAACAAAAACTTCAAGGTGTATGTGAACACACTTTGGGGAACCAACCTCCCCTACAACATCCCCGGCAGTGTGAAGTATAGAAATGCTCTACGCATCGAGCCTTATGTACGAATGGACATTGGCTTCAGTGCTTTGCTGCTTGACGTGGAAAAATCAAACAGAAGAAGTCACAGTCCCTTCCGAAATTTTGAAAATGTTTGGGCGAGTCTTGAAGTCTTTAATTTGATCGACCGCCCGAATACGATTTCTTATCTGCTCATCAAAGATTTTGCAAACAACGTGTTTACGATGCCAAACCGCCTCACGCCGCGATTGCTCAATCTAAAGGTGGTTGCAAACTGGTAGAATATTCGCGTCTCCACTTCCGCTTTGGTGCACAAAAGTCGTCCCTTCCACTGACGAATATCATCTCTTTTCTGCCGTTACTTTTTGAGGTTTGAACCCGATTGCTTTCTTTAAATCTTCACTATGGAAGAAAATACGCTCGTCACTTCTCTCAAACCCCGAAAAGTAAAAGGCAAAGTAGAAATTCAAATAGAGAGGTGTAAAGGATGTGAGCTTTGCTCGCACGAATGTAAGGAAGGTGCTTTGTCGCTGGGCGATTCAATTAACATCAAAGGCTACCGGTACATAATCGCCAACAATGAGCTGTGTACGGGTTGCGTAAACTGTGCGCTCGTTTGCCCCGACGCAGTTATTACTGTTTACCGCACCAACGTAAAAAAGAAAAAACTCGACGCTGCTGCAGAAGACATCAGAGATGGTTTGAAAGAAACAGTTCTTGGTCCCTCCAACTAATTTATATGATTGAAACAAAACTCATGAAGGGTAACGAAGCGCTTGCAGAAGCTGCGATTCAGGCAGGGTGCGATGGCTACTTTGGTTACCCCATCACACCGCAATCTGAAGTGCTGGAATACCTTGCCCGTGAAATGCCCAAGCGCGGCGGCGTGGTGCTGCAGGCGGAAAGCGAAGTGGCAAGCATTAATATGGTGTATGGCGCTGCTGGCGCAGGTTTTCGTGCAATGACGTCTTCTTCATCGCCGGGCATGAGCCTGATGCAGGAGGGAATTAGCTACATGGCAGGTGCAGAATTACCTTGCCTTTTGGTGAATGTAAATCGTGCCGGTCCCGGACTCGGGACAATACAGCCGGGACAAGGCGATTATTTTCAATCTGTGAAAGGCGGCGGACACGGTGATTACAAGTTGATTGTGCTGGCGCCTGCTTCTGTTCAGGAAATGGCAGATCACGTTTTTTTAGGTTTTGACTTAGCAGATAAATACCGCAATCCTGTTTTGCTGCTCAGCGACGGAGCCATTGGTCAAATGATGGAGAAGGTGGAATTTAAACCATATTCAAAACCTGACGTTGACAAATCATCGTGGGCTACCACAGGTAAGCCGAAATGGCGTAAACGAAATTCGATTAGTTCACTGCACATTCAACCCGAAAAATTGGAAGAGCACAACATGAAGTTGGAAGCCAAGTTTAGAAAGATGCGTGAAAACGAAGTTCGCTTTGAAGAAATGAATACGGAAGATGCTCATTTTCTTTTTGTGGCTTATGGGCTCAGCGCAAGAATTTGTCAAAAGGCCATGGACATTGCACGCAGCAAAGGAATTAAAGTTGGACTGCTTCGACCAATTACATTATTCCCCTATCCTTCTCAGCGCCTCAATGAACTTGCTGACCAAATGGATTTGATTTTATCGGTTGAATTAAACAGCGGGCAAATGGTAGAAGATGTTCGCCTGGCGGTGAATGGGAAAGTGCCTGTTGAATTTTACGGACGAATGGGCGGAATGATGCCAACTCCGGAAAGCATCGTTGGTCATTTAGAAACCTTAATACAGTATCATCATGTTAACTGAAAACGGACATACATCCAACGAAGTTCTGAGAGAAGAATATGATGTGGTTTACAAAAAGCCATCAACCATGGTGGACGTGCCCATGCACTATTGCCCGGGATGTTATCACAGCCTTGTGCACAAGCTGATTATGGAGGTGGTAGAGGAAATGGACATACAGGAACAAACCGTTGGTGTGGCACCTGTTGGTTGTTCAGTGTTTGCATACGAATACATGGATATAGACATGCAGGAAGCTGCACACGGCCGCGCATGTGCGGTGGCAACTGGAATCAAGCGACTGATGCCGGATAAATATGTTTTCACTTACCAGGGTGATGGAGATTTGGCAGCGATAGGAATTGCAGAAACAATTCACGCCATCAACCGCGGTGAAAACATTTTAATTGTTTTCATCAACAATGCAGTGTATGGAATGACCAGCGGACAAATGGCGCCGACAACTTTGCCTGGCATGTGGAGCACCACAACACCGGATGGAAGAGACACCAGTTTTTACGGTCATCCAATTAAAGTTTCTGAGTTGATAGCTCCGTTACCGGGAGCATTTTACGTTACAAGGCAGTCGGTGAACAATTCCAATGGTGTAAGAAAAACAAAGAAGGCATTGCAAAATGCTTTCAAATATCAGCAGTTGAAGAAAGGAACCTGTTTTGTGGAAATCGTAGGCAATTGTCCCAGTAATTGGAAAATGACACCGCTGGAATGCACAAAGTTTGTTGACGAACACATGCTACAGGCATTTCCTGTCGGAGATATCAAGGTGCCGAACCTTAAACCTTAGACACTAAAAACTTTTTATGTTAGAAGAACTTATTGTTGCCGGCTTTGGAGGACAAGGAGTCCTTTCCATGGGAATGACGCTGGCTTATGCGGGAATGATTGAAGACAAAGAAATCTCATGGATGCCGTCGTATGGTCCGGAAATGAGAGGTGGCACTGCCAACTGTATCACCATTCTTTCCTCCTCCAAAATTAGTTCGCCGATACTGTCGCAATTTGATTCTGCTATTGTCCTCAATCAGCCATCAATGGACAAATTCGCACCTAAGTTGAAACCGGGCGGTCTGCTTATTTACGATTCAGGAACTGTGTTAAAGCCAAGTACCAGAACAGACATTGAAATGATTGGTATCCCTGCAACCAGTGAAGCGCTGAAGCTGAAAAAGGCCAAAACCATGAACATGATTGTCCTTGGTGCCTACCTGCATCTGAAGCCTGTCGTGAGCATCGAGTCCATTCTCGAAGCCTTAAAAAAAGTATTGCCCGAAAAATACCATCACATGCTTCCTGTCAACGAGCAGGCATTGCTCCGCGGCGAACAATTAGTTCATGAAATGCGTGAAGGGGTGATGATGGTTGGCTAATTTTTTTTTCCATAGCGTTTGCTTGCTTTTACAGGGTCTCCACAGGCCCTGTCTTTATTTCTTCAGCCAAAACTCGTTATCCCATCTCGGCGACTCGTGGTGCCTGGAATTGCTGATTTCATGTCCAATGATTTGCAGATCGTCGGGTGACAAAACCTTTTCCGCCCAACCAAAAAGTTCCCGCTCCTCAAACCGTATGTGATCGGTCAGGAGTTCTGCAAAATTTAAGAGTGCGTCCTTCTTCAAAGCATCACCCAACGCCAGCTTCTTTATTGCTATGTGTTCGTCAAACATTCTGCTCACTAAAGAATTTTCGGCAGGTAAATAGGGTGCGAGGATTTCTTCCTCTTCTCTGAAATGTTCATCGAGATGATTATTCCAAAACCATTTAACATATTCCGCGATTGTACTCTCGTCAGTTCCGTTTTTCAAACCCTGTTTGATTTTCCAGCCAAGCAATAAACCTTCGTGATGGTCTTTCGAAAGCGGCGTAAGTTCTTTAGTTCTCTTAATTGGTTTTAATTCGTTTGCCATATCTATTCTGTTATAATCACACCATCTTAACGAATGGATTTGTTTTCAGTTCGTCGCCTATTGTAGTTGAGCTGCCATGTCCGGGATGAACGATGACATCTTCGGGCAAAGTATACAGCTTACTTTTGATGCTCTCTTCCAAAATTTTAAAATCGCCTCCGGGTAAATCTGTTCTGCCAACGCTGCCTTCAAACAAAACATCGCCACTTACCACAAACCTGTTTTTGCTACTATAAAAAGAAATACTACCAGGCGAATGACCCGGTGTAAACAATATACTCAATTCATCGTCACCGATGCGAATTACGTCTTCTTCATCAATAAACTTCAGCTCAGCATCGTAATTAATAAAAGGGAGCTGATAAAGCTGTCCCGATGTTGGTCCATACTCCAGAACAGGCTTTTCCAATTTGTGAATATGCAAAAGCAAACCATATTTCTTATGAATGAAACTATTGCCAAAAATGTGATCTAAATGGCAGTGGGTATTGAGCAGATAAACAGGTTTTAGACTATTTTTCTCGATAAACTGCACCAGTTCCTGTTCCTCACTTGCAAAATAGCACCCCGGGTCTATAATACAGCAGTCCCCATTTTCGTTGTAAACGATGTAAGTATTCTCCTGGACAGGGTTGAAGGTAAAAGGCTGAACAGTTAACATGCGGATTTCGTATTTTTAATTGCAATTTACTACCCATTTTCCGGAGCTAATTTTTAAGAATCTCATTTACTCTTATGAATAAATTGATGTACCGACTGGCAGTTGCTGCTGTTTTTTCTATTTGCATAGTGTCCCATGCCGTCGCCCAGGTGAACGCCGTAGAATATGGCAAAAACAGGGTGCAGTATCAAAAGTTCGACTGGAAGTTCTACCAAACAGACAATTTCAACACTTACTTCAATCAAAATGGTCAGGAGATTGCAAAGTATGTGGCGCAGGTTGCAGAAAAGGAATTACCCCAACTTGAAGAGTTCATCGAATACGGCATGCAGCGCCGGGCGAACATCGCACTTTACAGCAGCTTCGATGAAATGTACCAATCAAATATCGGCATTGGTATCGATTGGCAGAACACCGGCGGGGTAACGAAACTGGTGAACAACAAAATGCTGCTATATTTCGACGCAAATCACCAGAATTTAAGAAAACAAATACGTCAGGGAATTGCAGGAGTATTGGTTTCAAATATGTTGTTCGGCGATGATCTTGGCGAATTTGCTGCAAACCAAACATTGCTCGACCTTCCAAAGTGGCTCACCGATGGCTACATCAGCTACGCTGCTGAAGAATGGAATACTGATCTGGACGACCAACTAAAAAGTGCGCTGCTCAGCGGCGACTACAACAACTTTTATCAGCTTGCTTTTGCAAAACCTTTGCTTGCCGGTCATGCGTTTTGGTACTACATCGGTAATAAATACGGTCGCAACAAAACGACATATCTTCTGTACCTGTCTCGCATTTACCGCAACCTAAATAGCGCTACGCAGAAAATTGCAAAAAAGAAATTTAAAGATGTGCTGCGGGACTTTATGACGGAATTGCCCCAGCAATATTATAAGGACATTCGCAGCAGAAAGGTTGTTCCAAAAGGTCAGCTTGCGGTTACTGAAGAAGTAGGCAAAAAGGATTTCTTCCGTTTCAATGCCAACCCTATTCCGAAAAGTTTCACTTATGCTGTGGTTGAATTCAAGCAGGGGAAATACAGCGTAGTGCTGCATCCTGATTTTTACAACAGAAAAGTGTTGCTGCAATACGGTGCCCGCACAAGAGAAGATGAAATCAATCCCAACTACCCCATTCTTGCATGGGACGGAAAAGGCCAGCGGCTGGCTGTCGTCTACAATTCCGAAGGCAAAAACAAATTATTTGTATACGATGTCGTGGGACGGGTAAAAACAGTGCAACAGGAGCTACCCATGTTCACTCAGGTGCAGGATGCAAAGTATATGCTGGATGCAAACACATTGCTGTTGAGCGCAGTAAAAAATGGTCACACCGACATTTTTGTTTACAAGATTGACAAACAAACCGTGCAGCAGGTTACTAATGATCTGTATGATGACATAGACCCGTCATTTGTTGCTTTTCCTGGCAAAACCGGAATTATATTTTCCAGCAACAGACCTTCGGAAACCGCCGTTGCAACCGACACATCAGTCAACGCCGCACATTACAACATTTTTCTTGCAGACAACTGGGATAAACCTGAAGCGCAGCAGCTTACACAACTAACAAATGTGAGCTTTGGAAATGCACGCTATCCTTCGCAATATCAATCAAGCCATTTCACCTTTGTCAGTGATGAAAACGGAATTGCAAACAGGTACGCCGGGTTCTTCCGCTCAGAACGGGCCGGCATCGACACGCTGGTTTTCATTGCCGGCGAAGTACTTCGCAATCCGGGAAGAAAAGAAGTTGATAGCCTGCTGAAAGAAACGAATCGGAACGATATCGACTCCGTGGGTTTTGTATCGATCACCAATGATTCTGCTTATGTCTTTCCATTGACAAACTATCAAAGCAGCTTGCTGGAAACGAGAACGGCGGGCGACAATACACAGGTTAGTGAAGTGGTGCGTCAGGGAAATTACAAATTTTTGTATCGGTTGAAGGTGGATGAAAATGGGTTGCGTAGAAGAAATGTTTCCGCAAAACCTACCGAATACCGAAAAAAGGTTGAGGAGCAAAACAGGCTGGCACTGATGCGCACAACGAGAACGGATGAACTTTCCGATACGACAAAAAAACAAAATGACTTTTTCCAAAATGAGTTTCAAAATGAACAGCGAGATACAGCTGCGGGAAAAGTTTTCGATGCTACGGATGCAGAAAATGAAATGGTTTTGAGACGTGCAAAAATTTTTGAGTACAAACCGCCCAAATTTTTCAACGACTATGTTGTCGCAGGTTTGAACAACACTACGTTCGTCATAAACAAATATCAACCTTACACCAGAACAGGCCCCATTGATCCCGCCAACGGCAATAGTTTAAATGGCTTAATCAGAATGGGCACTGTTGATCTGTTCGAAAACTATAAACTGTCGGGTGGTTTCCGCATTGCTCCCAACCTTAGGGACAACGACGTTTTGTTTGAATTTACCAATTTGAAAAAGCGTTGGGACTGGGGCTTCACCTATTATCGCAGCACCATCGAAACCTATACGGATACAACCGGAAATGGAAGGCTCCCTTCGGTGTATGTTAAACAGCATTCCAATTATTACCTTGCGAGATTTGCGTATGCGTTTGACAGAGTACGAAGCATACGGTTCACTCTCGGGCCGCGATTCGACAAAAATGTTTTTCCGGCAATTACTGCTCGAAACTTAAAGCAGCCTGACATTGATAGAACGTATGGACAACTAAGCCTGGAATATGTGCACGACAACACGTTGAATCCTGCACAAAACATCTGGAACGGACTTCGGTGGAAAGCTTATGTAGATTGGTTTACGCGAGTCGCTGATGCAAAAACGGAAGGAAAATATCTTTTCAACGCGGGCTTTGATGCACGGCATTATTTACCTCTGTACCGAAATTTAATTTGGGCTGTTCGAGCTGCAGGAGATTTTTCGTGGGGCACACAAAAAGTTATCTACTATTTAGGCGGTGTGGATGGTTGGTTAAAAATTCGGGAAAATCAAAAACAGGATCCGAATACCGGACAAATAAGCTACAGGTATTTTGATCCTTCAAACACACCTGATCCGGACAATGATTATGCGTTTCAATCGCTGGCGGTAAACATGAGAGGCTTCAGGCAAAATGTGGCAAATGGAAATAATAATCTGGTCATCAATAGTGAAGTAAGATTTCCTGTTTTTTCTACACTGCTCAATCGCCCAATTAACAATGCGTTAATCCGCAATTTTCAGTTGGTACAGTTCGTAGACCTGGGTGCGGCATGGAACGGGAAGTACGACAAAATAGAACGACCAAGCGTTTCTTACGCATCGGGATCCGCGCCGGGAATGTTTTTGAAAGTGAAGGCCGGTGGCATTGGTCCCTTTGCCGGGGGCTATGGCTTTGGTGTTCGCAGCACGTTACTTGGATACTTTGTAAAATTTGATGCTGCCTGGCAAATGAATGGAGTCTTCAAAGGAAAGCCTATGACGTATTTGGCTTTGGGTCTCGATTTCTAAAAACAAATTAAAATGTACAATGGAGAATGTCTAAACGATACTCGTATCCATTGTACATTTTTTTTCAGCTATTACTCACTCGTTTTCTCAGCAATCCACTTCCACCAGAACGCAGTGCAGGTGGTGTACACAAACATGTGGTACAGGTCATCGCTCACTGAGTGTCCATTTCGCACAATTGAGGCGTAAACAGGAATTAGAAAAATAATACCTAGCATACTGATGGCAATGCCTGCTGCATGCACCGGAATATACATCCACCCGTAACGTCTGAACCAAACTTGTTTCATGCTTAATTTTTTCGGTTACCAGCGAAACTTTCTTGAGAAATACATCACGACGCCGAGGCTGATGAAAAGTCCAATACTTCCGATCAACAAAGAGTAATCCTGCAGCTGCAGAATAGTGAAAAGGTACACATACAGCAACACCAGGACGGTTGTGAGAATTGTTGCATACTTAGCAGATGCAAGGACAGATTTTACAAACCAGCCAATCAACCCGATAGTAAACAATGAAGCTATTGCATACGAAAGGTTGAAACTCACATATTCGGAAAAGGACAGCAGTAGCGTGTAGAAAAGAACCAGCGCAACGCCAATTAATCCATATTGAAATGGATGGACTGATTTTTTGTTATTTGTTTCAATCAGGAAAAAAGCCGCGAAAGTGAGTAGGATAACCAACGCCGCATATTTCACAGATCGCATTGTTTTCTGATAGGCGTTCACAGGCACAAACAGATTCATTCCAAAAGCGCTGGCGTTTATTTCTTTTCCTTCAAACTGCGCTGTTGTTGTAATAGGAGCACTTGCATAATCTGCTCTCGTCACACGTGGGTTGATGTTTGAAATCACAAACGCACCGTCCTGCCATTGCTGCGGAAAACTGCGGCGGTGTGCCGCACTTTTCCATGTAGCGGAAAAGCCGGTATCTTTTACATTAGTCGATTGCGGCAAAGCATCTCCGACAAAACTCGGGTGAGCCCACGATGATTGCAATCGAACAGTAGTGTTCTTTCCCAGAGGTGTAAATAGTATTTGTTGTGAACCGTTTATTGTGAAAGAAGAAGAAAAAGAAAATGGCTTCACATCGTCAGCACTGTTCCAATTTGGATTGATCTGAAGCGCATTTTTGATTGATGGATCTTCGGAAGTTTGCGGCGCAAAAACAAGCGCCGTGTCATTCAGCTCAAATTTAATTTCTTCATTCAATCCTTTATTGTCGGTGACAGGCAATTTTATTACAGCTTCATTCCAGACAACTTCGTTTGGGAAAATATTTAGCCGTTTCAAATCCGGAAAAGAAAAATTGCCTGACATATTTACGGATGACGAGTACAAAATCACTTTATAAATGCCGCGATGTTTTTCCTGTGGAGAAACATTAGCATCGATAGATAGGTTTTCCGGCAAAAAATAAGCGAAGTGTTTAGCCCGAATTATCTTGTTACTTGAATCTGAAATCGCTTTCCAGTACGGCAGCACAAGCACGGGCCCCCAAATGGTTTGGCTTGCAGCCCATTTGCTACTCACTTCCGTCACCGCCTCTTCCTGGCGCTGCTGTCTTTCGCGTACGATATCCTGTACAAAAGCAGCAGGTATTTGCAATAGCAAAACAATGATTGCAATGATAAAGCCCTTTACGAGCAATTTACTTTTTGACCAAACGGTTTCAATTGTTGTTTCCATACAATCTGTTTACATGTGAATTTTTAGATTTCTTCTGTCAGCTGCCGGCGAACGGCGTTCCAAAAATTCCGACGGCCAGTTCTGCCCACACCAGAAATAGGATCAGTAAAATAACCGCGATGATGATCACTCGGTTTTTAAAGGATTTCACGTTTCTAAGAACGAGTTCACACGCCAATCCGGTGGTAAGTAGAAGAATGCCCATGATGACAAAATCTGAAACAGACCAATCCACTTCGTTAGTGAACTGCATTGCAGTTAACGGAATGAGCAACAGAATTACAACTGTGGCTAAAATTCCCGCGAGTCTTTTGTTTTGAGCTAACATATTATTTGTTTTAGCTGTGATTTTTTATTGTTGAAAGCTTTTGATCATCAATTCTATTTTGTCCGGCAATTCGGCGACGCCCATTGCTGTCCAGATGATAAACAATGCGAGAAGGACCTTGATAATCCAGGAAATGGAAATACCGGATATGGTTTTTAAAAATTTCGTAGCGGGAGGAACAAAGACGAATGAAAGCAGAAAAATAAAAATTCCATAGCCGGGATCATTACCCCAAAAAATATTAATAATACCAATAATTGCTGCCACCATTCCAAAGAGCCAGCTTACTATTTCAGCGGCGACTTTTTTGTCGTTTACGACTTGTGTTGTGTTATTCATGATTGTTGTTTATTTATCGATGTTGTTTCAACCTTTTTCTTTTCGCCACTTCAAATCAAAAAATCCAAGCACGACGAACGCAATGAAGTACCCAATTGAGTTCAGCTCATGGTTTTCCAAATAAGGCCGGTTCAATTTCTGCGAAAAATCGAACGTCAACATGGGAAACGCAAATGGATATTTATAAATGTGCTTCCATTGTAAGTTCAACGCGATGATTGCACCTATCACTAGTGCCAATCCAATTCCTATGGGAACAATAAAGTTTTTAAACCTCAACGACAGCCAAAATTGAATGGCACTGATGCCCAGAATAGAAACGTATGTTTTAATGTTTCGCCTCAAAACCATCTCCCAGTCAATGCTCCGATGCAGGAAAGTAAGTTTTGCGTCCAACAGGTTTCCAAAAACGCCAGCCAGGATCAAAAACACATTGAAGAGCAGAAAACAGCAAACAATCATCAGATGAATTGTGATGAACTTGGAAAAGAAAATGCTTGCAACTGATTGCGGCGTCGCAAACACCTGCTTCCACGTATTGTTGCGGTATTCAATCTGTATGATCAGCGTGGAGAGAAGTATGATAAACATCGGTACAAGACCGCTCAACATTTGAAAACTTAAATTGAACAATCTTCCCCAAGGGTCTTTTAGCAGCCCCGCTCTGGAAGCATCGTTACCGGTAAACAATGCAATAAAAAACATCAACGGAATGAAGCAGGCACCTGCGAAGGTGAGCCAAAAGGCCGCCGTGCGTTTTGTTTTCAACAATTCTGCTTGGGTAGATATTATTACGCTCATTGGTTCTCGTTAGTTATATCAATGAATAGTTGTTCGAGGTCGTTTTGCTGCGGTTGCAGCAGATACACTTCTATGTTTCGTGTGACGAGTTCACGATTAATTGCGGCGGTGGCAATTTTATCTGTGAGAGGAAGAACAACAAATCCATCTCTCAATTCTGCACCATATGTAGGGTGCAAAAGTTTAAGAGCCGATTCGTTGTCGCTGGTTTCAATTTTTAGAAAGCTTTGTTTGCTCTTCATGTTCTGCAGTTCCCTTAATGTACCCTGAAACAAAAGCTTTCCACGATGGATGATACCAACGTGCGTTGCCATCCGTTCTATTTCAGCTAATATGTGACTTGAAACTATAATGGTGACAGCGCTTTCCCGGTTTAATCGTTTTATGAGTTCTCGTGTTTCCACGATGCCGTTGGGATCCAAGCCATTTGTAGGCTCGTCCAGAATAAGCAGTTGTGGATTGTGCAATAGCGCAACAGCAATTGAAAGTCGTTGTTTCATCCCAAGTGAGAACTGCTTTGCTTTCTTCTTGCCTGTGTATGCTAAGCCCACTAATTCTAAAACGGAAGCAATGCTTTCTTTTGGCAGCCTGTAAATTCTGCGGTAGATCTCAAGGTTCTCGGTGGCAGTCAAATGTCCGTACAATGATGGCTGCTCGATCAAAGAACCAATTTGTTTCAAACATTCGATACGATCGTCACCAAACTCCTGACCAAAAATGTGAATGGAACCTTGCTGTTTTTTAAGAAGACCCAACAACAGTCTTAAAGTTGTAGTCTTGCCTGCGCCATTCGGACCTAAAAATCCGTAGATGCTGCCCTCCTCCACTTGGAGGTTAATGTCGTCCAGCGTTTTCTGATCTTTGCTGAAATGATAGCTGAGAGCTGTTGTTTTTAGTACCGCTGTATTAGTCATTGATCGTCGATTGTTTGTTGGTAATTTCCGAAGGCGGCACGCCGGTGATTTTGCTCCGGAAATAGCCCGTTGCCAGTTCGCCCCAAATCAGCAAGAAAACTCCCAAGATGATGGCGCACAACACGAGACGCCCCTTCCAT
>JAEZJD010000253.1 GCA_023436425.1 Bacteroidota bacterium
TTATTAATCAGTACCTGGGCGATGCCATCATGGCTATTTTTCCGCACAGCCCATCAGATGCATTGCAGGCCGCTATTCAGATGCAGAAAACCGTATCAGAGCTGAACGATCTGCGACGCAGGCGTAATGAAAAGTTGATTCAAATTGGAATTGGTATGCACACCGGTCCGCTTATCATGGGCATCACCGGAGACGAAAACAGGTTAGACGCAACTACCATTTCCGACACGGTAAATACAGCTTCACGATTAGAGAGCCTGACCAAATATTACAAAGTAGGCATTATCATCAGCGATGCTTCTTTGGTTCAGATAAAAAAAGAACAGTTTCACCTGCGTTATTTAGGTCTGGTGCAATTGAAAGGGAAAAACGAAGCAATACACATTCATGAATGCTTCGACAGCGATGACAACAGCGACATTCTCAACAAGCAGCGCACGCTTCCCCTGTTTTCGATGGGAATAGAAAATTGTCTTAACCGCTCATTCGAAACTTCAATAAGTGCATTTCAGACGATAACAGAAATTCATCCTGCTGATAAAACAGCTGCATTTTTTTTAAATAAAGCGCAGCAGTATCTGGCGCAAGGTGTACCCGACAACTGGAAAGGTGTAGTTGAGATGAGTGCGAAGTAGCAGTCCCACCGCTTTTGCCTGAGAATAGCTAGATTTACTACAGCTGAACTTCTGTTTTCTGTATGCCCTACACCCGCCAATTAGCTGCTATTATGTTTACCGACATTGTCGGTTATACAGCTTTGATGGGTGATGATGAAAAAAAAGCATTTGAAATTCTTTCTAAGAACAGAGAGTTACAAAAACCAAGCATTGAGAAACGTATCGGCAGATGGATTAAAGAACTTAGCGATGAAGTGGCTTAAGGTCGATCCGTAGTTAGATTCTTTGCTAACAGACGCGAGGTTTGTGCAGCTATTGAAACGAGCAGGTTTTGCAGACTTATAGACAATAATTGCAATGACACAACTTGTAAGAGGAATTAATCGCTGGAGCCTCGTGTTGTTGATCATCAACAGCATTATTGGCGCCGGTATTTTTGGATTGCCGTCAACGATTTTTGCTTTGTCCGGAACTTACAGCATTGTTGCTTTTATTGTTTGTGCTGTTGTCGTTTTCATTTTCATTTTATGTTTTGCAGAAGTAAGCTCCCGCTTCGACGCAACAGGTGGACCGTATTTGTACATCCTTGAGGCTTTCGGACCATTTGCGGCTTACATGGCGGGCTGGCTGTTGCTGCTAAGCCGCATTTTCAACTATGCAACCCTGATCAATCTTGCCGTTATTTACCTGTCCTTTTTGTCAGGGATGTTCAGTGATCCTGCCGCCCGAATCGCCTGCATAATTTTTATAACGGCTTTCCTCACTTATATGAATCATGTCGGTGTTAAAAATTCTGCACGCTTAAGCAATGTGCTCACTGTTGCTAAAATAATTCCGCTTGCCGTGTTCATCATTGTAGGTTTGTTCTACATCAGTCCGGACAGATTGCATTTGTCAGAAGTGCCATCTGCTGCACCATTTTCAACGTCTGTTCTATTGTTGATTTTTGCTTTCGGCGGCTTTGAATCTGTACTGGTAAATTCCGGAGAGATAAAAAATCCAAAGAAAAATTTACCATTCGCTCTTATCATTGCCACTCTTGTTGTCACCATCTTCTACTGTTTTATACAAATAGTTTCCATCGGCACCCTACCTACGCTGGCGACGTCGAAAAAGCCGCTGGCTGAAGCTGCAACGATATTCATGGGTGATACCGGTGGATTGTTTATTGCTGCAGGAGCATTGGTGTCGATTATTGGAACGTTAAACGCCATTATGCTAAGCGGCTCGCGGTTGCCGTATGCATTTAGTATTGAGCGGCAATTCCCGCCGGCTTTCAGCCAGGTTCACAAGAAATACAAAACTCCCACGCGATCACTCATTGCAGTCTCCGTGATAGTTTTCGTTACATCAATCATGTGGGACTTTCTCACAGCTCTTGCGATTGGCGCCATTGTACGAGTGATCCTGTACTTGATGGTGTCTGCATCAGTGATTCAACTCAGGCGTAGTAAGCCGCAGGGCAATTTCTTCAAAGTTCGTGGTGGTTACTTCGTGGCTGCCGTAGCTATTGGTGCCTGCATTTGGCTTTTATCGGCGTCTAAAATGAGTGAGATACGCGATGTAGCAATTTGCACAGCAGTTGGTCTCATGCTCTATGCACTGCATATGGTGTTTAGAAGAAAGGCGGATCGCCCCACAGCAGTAGAGCCGGGATTATCAGCGGGCAAGCTTAACTAATTACTTCATAGGCTACCAGCGTATTGGATTTATTTTTCAAAGACAACTCTCCCACTTTTTTACAGTTGAAAAATTCTTTTATCTGCTGGTAGCAGCTTTCATCAATCAATATTTGCCCCGTTGTTGCAGCAGATTGCAGCCTTTGAGCAGTGTTCACTACATCGCCGATAACGGTATAATCGAGCCGTTTCAGCGAAGCCGATCCGATATTTCCACTGATCATTTCACCACTGTGTATGCCAATAGATACATGCGGGTTGAAATCTAAACCATCTGTTTCCGAAGGGAACTTTTGCAATTCTTCACGAACGGCAAGGCAGGCATCAACAGCTCTGTCCAGGTGATGATTGCCTCTAAAAACCGCCATGACAGCATCACCAATAAATTTGTCGATATGGCCACCCTGCGCAATGATCTCCTTGACCATAATGTCGAAATATTTATTAAGGAGTTTCACCACTTTGTCTGCCGATTCATTTTCAGTTATGGAAGTGAAGCTGCAAATGTCGATGAACGCGACGGATGCTTCAACTGTTTCATTAGCCATCAAAACAGTTTCATATTCTTCCCGATTCATGAACTTCAACACATTTTCATCCACGTACATGCGCAAAATGTTGTTCTCTTTAATCGCTTGTAGTGTGTCTTTTATTTGTGCAACGTGTTGCAAGGTCTTTTCGATGGTAAGCTCCAGATCCTGAAAATTCACGGGCTTGCAAACGAAATCGAATGCACCCCGGTTCATCGCCGTGCGAATATTATCCATGTCGCCATACGCTGACACCATCACTGCTTTTACAAGCGGGCTTACTTCCGGCAGTCTTGTCAGCAATGTAAGTCCGTCCACTTCGGGCATGTTTATGTCGCTAAGCACAATATCAATATCATGGTGCTGCTGCAGTTTATCGAGAGCATCGGCTCCGTTGAGGGAGAAGATAAACTGGTACTTCTCCTCGCGGATTTGCTTACGAAACTTTTGCTTGATGAGCATTTCGAGATCTACCTCATCATCTGCTACCAGTATTTTTGCCATGTGGTTTTATTTTCAACTTTTCCTTTAATGCAGTAAAATCCAGCGGCTTTGTGAGAAAGCCATCAGCGCCAAGCTTCATCGCTTTGTTGTAGTTTTCCTCATCGCCATATGCAGTCACCATCATTACGACAGGTGGAGGCGTTTCATACTTTTCTTTGATATGACGCAGCAATTCTAATCCGCTCATGCCAGGCATATTTATATCTGACAAAATGAGCACGGCTTCATGATTATGCTGTTGCAAATAGGTGAGCGCTTCTTCGCCGGAATTGGCAAATGCAAAATGAATAATTCCATCGCGAATCTCTTTTCTGAAACGCTGTTCAAACAAGAGCTGCATATCTTTTTCGTCGTCTACAACTAAAATATTCATACACTTTTTTAAGCGGGTAATAAAATATTAAACTCAGCGAATTTTCCTTCTTCCGTCTCTGCTTGCAAAGTGCCACCATGTCCCTTAGTAATAATTTCATAACTCATGGAAAGTCCCAAACCTGTTCCTTCGCCGGAAGGCTTTGTAGTAAAAAACGGCTGATAAATTTTATCCAAAACAGTTTTCGGAATTCCTAAACCGTTGTCCCTCACATTGATCAATACTTCGTTGTTCATCCTTTTCGTTGAGACAGATACAGTCGGCTCAAATCCGTCAACATTTATTTTCTTTTTCTGCATGACCGAGTAAAACGAATTGTTGAACAGGTTGAGAAGGACTCTGCCAATGTCTTGGGAAACAATGTTCACCTTTCCAACATTTTTGTCAAAATGCGTCTCTAAAACCGCATTGAAAGATTTGTCCTTGGCACGCAATCCGTGATAGCTTAATCGCAGACATTCATCGACCAGAGCATTTATGTCCGTCATTTGTTTTTCGCCTGTGCTTTGCCGCGAGTGCTGAAGCATATTCTTTACGATGGAATCGGCTCTTCTGCCATGATGCACAATCTTTCCCAGGTTTTGTTTCAGATCGCCGGTAATTTTGAGCGCTTCTTCGGTGTTTCCCTCCTGTACTTCTTTTTCTACTTCTTCGGCCAATTCCGCACTTACCTCTGAAAAGTTGTTGATGAAGTTGAGGGGATTTTGAATTTCGTGTGCTATGCCGGCAGTCAATTCGCCTAAAGACGCCATCTTCTCCGATTGAATCAGTTGCTTTTGCGTGTTACGCAAATCTTCCAACGATCGCTTCAGTTCTGATGTTCGTTCTTCCACTTGTTTTTCCAGTTCTATTTTTTGCTGCTGCATTAATTCAGCTTTTTCCCGTTCCCGTTCCAAAGTTTGCAGCGTTAGTTGTTTTCGCAATAGCGCATACTTCTGCAAAAGAATCCATGAAAACAACAGAACGAACCAACCAACGGCAACCATTTCGACTACCAGACTGTTGCGCAGCAACCAGGAAACGAAAGGCGCAGGTTTTATATCAATATTCCTATTATCAAAAAACCTGTACACACTTCCCAAACCGTATATAATTGTCCAAACAATAAAAGCCGGGAGGGCCGCTGCAATGGACAAATTGGTAAATCGATCAAATTGTTTTTTAGGCAGGAAAAAAGAAACACTTAAAGCCAACATCATGATAAAGAAAAGGGTGTTCTGAACAAGACTGGAAACTCCACGCCACTGCCAATTAGAGTCAATGATGAAGAACTCTGTTAGTTGGAAAATAATCCAAACTATGGTGACTACCAGAATGAATGTATCCCATTTAGGATAAAAGCGTTTGATCTTCAGAAACTCTCTTACAAAGCCCACAACGGAAAGAAAACATGCCAGATAAAAGAACATCACATCTATATATGGCATTAACCCGGGAGCGTCTTTAGAAAAAAAATCGGTGCTTCCATTTAGATACCAAACACCTTCAAAGAACAGAAAAAGAGCGTAGTACAGGTAAAGTTTGTCTTTTACTATGAGATAGAAGAACAGGTTCAGAAAAAATCCGAACAAAAGCATACCAGCAATAAAACTGCTGCGTGTATCACCTTCGAAATCCGATTCATCTATATAAGCTTTCTGCAAAAAGCTTTTCTCCAAATAAAACGTGAGATCGAGTAGCGTGACCTTTTGATTGGTTAAGTGAAGTTTCTTGTAAACTACAACCGCTTCTCCGGACTTGATAAGCAATGGCACCGCGGATCTGTTTCGATACACAGAATCGCGTTTCGCTTCAGGTATTCCGGTACCCGAAATTTTATGTTCTACACTTCCGTCATGGCGCACAGCATAAATATCAAATTGCTGAACATTGGGTACCGCCACAAACACAATTGTCAAATCTTTTCCGCTGCTGTTGCGAATGTGCACACGCTGCCAAAAATCATTGACGTCAGTATAGCCTATACCGCGGTTCTTTGAATCATTAAAATGAAAACGTTCGGAGAATGGCGACTGCTGCAATTGTTGGATGGTGAGTTTTCCGGAGCTGTCCTCCAGCATTTGCCAATACTTGTCAGGCACTTTGTGCATGCCTGTGTCCGCCTTCAGCTCGTATACAGGTGGCAAGTTAGATTGCGCTAAAGCAGATAGCGCCGTTTGAAAAACTAGAAGGCAAAGCAGTCTTTTGGTTTTCATCTTCTGAATTTATGCATTTTCGGTTACAGGTAATTGAATGATGAACTCAGCACCGCGTCCATTTTCCGTCTCCACTTTCATTTCACCACCGTGTCCTTTCGTAATGATGTCGTAACTCAAGCTCAATCCTAATCCTGTCCCTTCGCCGGTTGGCTTAGTGGTGAAGAATGGTTGATAGATTTTTTCCAATACTTTTTCTGGGATGCCTGTGCCATTGTCTTTGATCGCAATAACAATTTTGCCATCAACTTTTTTCGTTGTAACCGTCACTACAGATTCAAATGTGCTATTCCACCGTTTCTTTTTTTCGTTTACAGAATAGAACGCATTGTTAAGTAAGTTGAGGAGGACTCGTCCTATTTCCTGCGGAATCACCTCTGCGCTGCCGGCATTCTGATCGAAAGCTGTTTCGATTGTCGCATTGAATGTCTTGTCCTTTGCCCGCATGCCGTGATAACTTAGCCGTACGTATTCATCAACAAGCGCATTAATATCGGTTGGCTCTTTTTTGTCCGTGCTCTTTCGGGAGTGCTGCAACATTCCTTTTACAATGGATGCCGCTCTCTTTCCATGCTCCGAGATTTTATTGAGGTTTTCCTTCAGATGGCCGCCAATGGTAATTACTTCGTTCTGATTGCCATGGGCTAGTTCTTCTGTCAAATCATCCACCAGTTCTACGCTTACTTCCGAAAAGTTGTTGACGAAATTCAGCGGGTTTTGAATCTCATGAGCAATACCTGCAGTAAGCTCACCAAGTGACGCCATTTTTTCAGATTGAATCAGTTGCTTCTGTGTTGCCTGCAACTTGCTTAATGCATCTTCGGCTTTTTGCCTGGCTGCTTTTATCTCAATCAAATCCTGCTGCGCCTGCAAGGCATTTGCTTCAGCAGTTTGAAGATCCTTGTATCGTTTATAGGTGAGGCTAAGTACGGAGGTAAACCTTCGATAGATTTGCAATTCTTCTTCCTTCATTTCACTTTCAGTCCACGCATGCACAGCACCTTCGTTAAAAACGAAAAAATAGCCATATTGAACGGCATCTGTATAATCGTGAACCGACGCTTGCGGCCGTATAACGTTGTAGTAATCTTTGATATCATTTCCTCTTAGAACGAGATGATATTCTGTTTGCAATTGCCAATGCTCATAAACGCTTTTTAGAATTGGATGCGCATCCATTTTTAACCGTCCGACTGATTCAAGTTTTTCTCCGGTATCGGTTGTTTGCCAGGTAAACGTTTCAGCAATTTGTTCTTCTTTATCGATCAATCCTACACCGCATCTGGTTGGCGTAAGGCTGAAAGTCTGCAGCTCTTTATAGAAGACGCCGATTGTTTCAGCCAGGTCCTGCGAATTGTGCATTGCCATTGCTCTTCCTCGCACCCTTTCAAGCGCTGCTTCTATTTGCGCTTCTCTGGCTTGTGCTGTCGCTAGCTCTATGTCAATGTATCTCTTGTACGCCAGCTGAAAAACGTTCCGAAAGCGTTTAAACACATCAAGTGCATCTTCCGAAAGCGGCGAATAAGCCGTAATGCCAAGCGCTCCATTCCCTATAGAATAGAAATAATAGTAGGCTGCATCCACTTGATCCAGCCTGGGATCAGGCAATTGATGAGTTTCTCTTCTGTGATCGCGCCAAATTTGTAACTCCTGCCCTTCGAATTTTTTGTAGTAAAACGCCTCTCTTGAACTGAGCATCTTCTCCGTCAACTCTAATTCCACTGGGTGTAACCGATAGTCTATTTCTTCGATAGAATTCTTATCATAAGGAGCAAAGTATTGATAATTAATGTATTGATATTTGGCCTGGTAAATAATAATAGTTTGAACATTTCTTATATCCTGTACTCCCAATAATTGCAGCTGATCTGAGATAATATGACATACATCGAGCATATCGGCGGGCTTTCGCATCCCCATTGCAACAGTCCTTACCCTTTCAAGCGCCGCTTCTATTTGCGCCTCTCTGGCTTGTGCTTCGGCTTTTTGCAGATCAAGAAAGCGAGTATACGTTTGCTCAAAAACTTTAGCGAAGCGGTTGAGTATGTCGCTGGTCTCCGGTGGCGGCTGCTCACTATCGCCGAATGCAATCATGCCCCGGGAAAAGTAGTAAGCAGTTATCACTCTTTTTTGAAGCGCAGGTATGTCGGTCACAAACATTTCTGTGCCAACTAATTCATTCCTGAAACGGTTATACAATTTTAATTCGTTCGCTCCCAATTCCAAAACGAACGATGTTTTCCCAGCCTTCCATGCCTCATACATTTTGTTCATCACGTAAGGCTCATGAATGGGATGCCGAAAAATGTTCGGCAATTGCTGACCATTGATTGTCGCGTAGATCTCAACAACTTCATCATCTTCCTTAAAGATTCCGATTGTTAACTGATCGGCGCGGTAGCCCAATTGGTTGAATTGATCAAACAGAACTTGAGATGTTTGCAACAGCTCCTCACTTTTGTGCATTGCCATTGTTGTGGCACGAACTCTTTCAAGAGTTGCTTCAATCTCCAGAACTCTGTTTTGTAGTTCTAATGCCCTTCTTTTTTGTTCTACGTCTTCAATTGTCTGTTCCAGCAAATTGCTCATCGTGCGCTTTGACTTCTCCGTTCTTTGAAATTTAAAATCCAGAATTGAAAACTCCTTATCCGCTTTTTTCAACAGACCTGCAAGTGCAGCCCTCTGCTGTTCATCAAGAGATGTAATGGAGTCGATAAGGTCACTGATTTTTTGCAGCTCCGGAACCATTTACTTTTCTTTTAGTGCGACATAGCAAGTGGTGAGGTTGTGCATTTCGAGATTTCCATCTGTTGCACGAGCCAATTCAGCGCTTGAGAAAAGCCCAACCATCGGCACATTCCAAACATTTTTTACTCCTTCTACTTCTTTGCTTATCACATCGCCAAACGTTAGGTACCGTGCAGCACAGTTGAACATAATTAATGCTTCTGCGTCGGGTGTTTCCATCTTAAGGTTTTGCGATTCAGTGATCACAGTATTGATGGTGTCAAAATCGGGCGGTAATGAAAATTTTACTTTTGCTCCCTGCGACAGCTTGCCACTTACGGTGAGCGACCGATCTTTTTTGTTGATGCGGTACACAGGTCTCATGATCGCTGCACCGTTTTCCCGTTGCAGTTGAAGGGGTGCACTTGTCGCCATTTCCAACTCCAGATGGTCAGCGGCTTCATCCAAACCACTGTATTTTAAACAAAGGTCCAGAGCCGGCACACCATCAATTTCGTACACCTGATTGCCTACACATTTAGTAATCACCTTGGCCGTGCCCAGTGATTTCCATCCGCTCGTTGCTTTTCCTTTAAAATCTACGGCAGCGGCATTGATAACTACAGTAACGATTCCGCGACTGCTGATGTGCCCATTGGTAAAGACAAACTGCTCTTTCATCGAAAGATCGTCACCCGCCATAGCTCCGAAAACACTCACATTTTCTCCGATTGATTGCATGAGGCCTTCGAGCACTTCTTCAGCGTCGGTCTCCAAATTGCTTGTTGCGATTAAAAGTGCAGGTTCTGAAAATATTTCCCGGGCTGCTGTACCAAGCGCCTCAGCAACTTGCCGTTCGCTCCCTTGTTCCAACTCCTCAAATTGTATGAAGAAGTTTTCTTTTCTCATATCCATGAGCAGAATCGCAGCCGAACCGTGTCCAAGATCTTCGTCAATAAATTCGCCGTTTGACGTTGCGCCAAATACAGAAATATCGTATTGCTGTAAAAGATCGACAACTTCTTTCAAATTCATTTTTACCGAAGCGAATACAATGGCAAGGGTGGGCTGAAAACCGTCAGCAGTAGTTTTTTGCAGCTGTTCCCTCAGTTGAGCAGTGCTGCTTCCCTTGATTGATTTTGCCTTCATCTAAGTTGGTTTAAGATCGGCTCGTAACGGAGCACTGGATTACCTAATAGTCGCAATCTCCACAGGTTCAGCAGTTCAGCACAAAAGATATGATTTTATTTTTTTACTTGATCCGTTCTGATAGCTCTTTTACTTGCCTGTAAATTTGCGCATGCTTAAAGTTGGAATTCTTGGTGGAGGACAGTTGGGAAGAATGTTGTTGCAAGCAGCAGCTAATTATCCGGTTGAAACACATGTGCTGGAAAATGACGATGAATGTCCTGCGGCGCACTTGTGCAGATATTTCGTAAAAGGCAGCATTCGCGATTTTGATGCTGTGTACAACTTTGGTAAGAGCCTCGATGCAATCACGATTGAGATTGAAAACGTAAACATTGATGCACTTGAACAACTGGAAAAGGAAGGAGTAAGGATCTTTCCGAAACCATCTGTGCTGCGCATCATCAAAAACAAGATTTTACAAAAGCAATATTATTCTCAACACAGCATTCCTACGGCACCGTTTGCAATTACAAACTCAATTGAAGATCTGCAGAGATTCACTCACCTATATCCTGCTGTTCACAAACTAGGAGAAGGTGGATACGACGGTCGGGGCGTGCAACTGCTGCAAACGATGGAAGAGAAACATTTGGCTTTCGCCGAACCGAGTGTTCTGGAAAAGAAAATCAAAATAAAAAAAGAAATTGCCCAAATAATTGCCGTGTCTCAGGATGGAAAAATCGCTCTCTATCCACCGGTAGAAATGGTTTTTAACAAAGACCTAAATTTGCTCGATTACCAGATTTGTCCTGCGGATATTTCAGACAAAATCTTTTGGAAAGCGGAAGCCTGCTCGCTTGCAGTCGTTCGAAATTTCAATTCGCCAGGTCTTTTTGCAGTAGAACTTTTCATCGACGAAGCAGATGATGTGTATGTAAACGAAACAGCTCCGCGTGTACACAACAGCGGACATCATACAATTGAAGCGCACTTCAGTTCACAGTTCGACATGCTGTGGCGCATTATTCTTGAATTGCCGCTTGGGAATACGAAATTTATTTTACCATCTGCCATGGTGAACATCGTTGGCAGCGAGGGACATTCTGGGGCAGCTGCTTACGAAGGATTGAATGATGCGCTGAAAATTGAAAACGCTTTCGTGCACATTTATGGTAAGGCAGAGACGCGGCCAGGAAGAAAAATGGGACACGTAACGGTGTTAAGCAAAGAGCGCCAAGATCTCATCCACACGGCTAATAAGATCAAACACACATTGAAGGTAGTAGCAGGTTAATTTAGGTTAATGACTCGCGAGCAGGCAAACTTTTAAGAATACGTCTACACGGATAACGTCTATTTTTGCCACCTGCTTAAAGAATCTTGGATGAACATTAACCCGATAGTCTTACTCTTTGTTTTTGCTTTTTCTACCATTGCGTGCAATTCAGGCAGAAAAAAAGAAGTTTCTGTACAACAGCAGACCACCACAAAAAGACCGCCCACACGTGCAGATGCCTTCATTGTAAAAACTTCCACCGTTTTCGATAAAATTGAAATTCCCGGAAATATTGTTGCTAACGAAACGACGGAGGTTCACCCGGAAGTTTCAGGCCGCATCACAGGAATATATTTTAGAGAAGGTGCGTACGTTAACCGGGGAGCAATGCTTGTAAAACTGAACGACGCAGACCTTCAGGCGCAGCGTAGAAAATTACAAGTACAACTTCAGGTAGCCCGGCAGAACGAAACTCGCTCGGCTGAACTCATGAAGATTCAGGGCATCAGCCGACAGGATTACGAAGCGAGTCTGTTGCAGGTAACGAACGTGAACGCAGACCTTGCGATCATCAATACCCAAATTGAAAAAACGAATGTTCGGGCACCTTTTTCAGGCAAGGTTGGTTTTCGAATGGTGAGTCTTGGCGCATATGTGTCTCCCGCAACAACCATCACAACCATCAGCCAAACCAGCCAAATGAAAATTGATTTTACTGTTCCTGAGCGATACATTAATAAGGTCAGGCTGGGTCAATTTGTAAACTTCAAGGTTGAGGGCAATAGCGGAAGGAATTATTCTGCAAAAGTGATTGCCACTGAGCCGAACATCACGGCAGAAACGAGAACACTCAGTGTGCGGGCCCAAGTGCAGGGAGATCAAGGTGGATTAACACCGGGCAATTTTGCCAAGGTGATTCTCGATTTTGAACCTGATCCAAACGCAATCATGATTCCTACGCAAGCTGTTATTCCTCAGGCTCGCGGCAAAAAAGTCTATGTATATCAGGATGGTGTTGCAAAGTTTGTAGATGTTACTACGGGAATCAGAGATTCATCGAATGTACAAATACTCACGGGGTTAAATCCGGGAGATACAATTCTGCTAACTGGATTGCTAAGCATCAGACCTGAAGCAAAAGTGAAGTTGGGTAAAGTTGTGAATGGAACCTCACCTGAGCAACGTGCAACCGGTAGCGGAAGGCAAGATTCATTGAGACAGCAAACCAAATAAAAGCTTCTTTTCCTTTAGGAGAAGTCGGGGATGACCGTATGAATATTTCAGAACTAAGTTTACGAAGACCCGTTTTGGCCATCGTGCTCAACATCATCATTGTGGTGTTCGGTGTTATTGGTTTTAAATTTTTGGGTGTACGAGATTATCCAGCTATCGACCCTCCGAATATCAACGTAAGCACTTCATATGGCGGCGCTAATCCTGACATTATTGAAACGCAAATTACCGAGCCGCTTGAAAAAGCGATTAATGGAATTGCCGGCGTAAAAAATATCACCTCGTCCAGCAATCAGGGCCGCAGCAACATTAATGTGGAGTTCGAATTAGGCATTGAGCTGGAAGCGGCTGCGAACGATGTACGTGATAAAGTATCGCAAGCCTCCAGATCTCTTCCCGCGGATTTGGATGCACCACCTGTTGTGTCGAAGGCAGACGCAAGTTCCGATCCGATTATTGCAATGACTGTTCAAAGCGACACACGAAATCAGTTGCAGGTCACAGAATTTGCCAACAACGTTTTGTTGGAACGATTGCAAACAATTCCCGGCGTGAGCGCCATCCAAATATGGGGAGAGAAGCGGTATGCAATGCGTATTTGGCTTGATCCAAAACGATTGGCTGCTTACAACCTTACTGCTAACGATGTGCAGCTCGCCCTAAACAGGGAAAACGTTGAATTGCCAAGCGGAAAGATTTCCGGCGAAGCAACTGAACTCACCGTAAGAACGTTTGGCCGTTTGAACACGGAAGAAGAATTCAACAACATCATTATTAAAAATGCCGGTGGAAGCGATATACGTGTTAAGGATGTGGCAGATGTGGTACTTGGGCCGGAAAACGAAGAAAGTGCCTTAAAGGAAAGTGGTATTCCTATGATTGCGATGGCGATCATCCCGCAGCCTGGCGCAAATTATGTTTCCATATCAAATGAATTTTATAAACGTCTTGAGCAATTAAAAAAAGAAGTACCGCAGGATATCAATTTGAATATTTCGCTGGATCAAACGAAATACATCAAAAGGTCCATTTCTGAAGTAGAAGAAACACTGATCATATCGCTGATTCTGGTAATCCTGATCATTTACCTTTTCTTCCGCGACTGGATGATTGCGTTGCGTCCGTTGATTGATATTCCTGTTTCACTTATTGGCGCTTTTTTCATCATGTACGTTGCGGGTTTCACCATTAATGTGCTTTCGCTTCTTGCCATTGTTCTTGCTACCGGTCTGGTTGTGGACGATGGTATTGTGGTCACAGAAAATATTTATAAGAAGTTGGAAGGCGGAATGAACAAATGGAAGGCTGCTAAGGAAGGTTCCAAAGAAATTTATTTTGCGGTCATCTCCACGTCCATTACACTTGCTGTAGTGTTTCTTCCCATCATTTTCCTTCAGGGATTTGTCGGCAGATTATTCCGTGAATTTGGAATAGTGGTCGCAGGCGCTGTATTGATTTCAGCATTCGTTTCACTCACGCTAACGCCAGTGCTTAACGTGAAGCTTACGAAAAAGGTGCACAAGCATTCCTGGTTTTATAACAAGACAGAACCGTTTTTCCGCTGGATGGAGAATGGCTATACCAACTCGCTTTCGCGGTTTATGAAGGTGCGTTGGCTGGCGTTTGTCATTATTGCCATCTGCGGCGGAATTATATTTTTCATTGGTTCCGGTATTCAGTCGGAGTTGGCGCCGATGGAAGACAGAAGTCAGTTTCGCCTTCAAGTTACAGCGCCGGAGGGAAGCTCTTACGAATACACTGATCGTCTGATAGACAGGCTGACAAATTTGGTGATTGATTCCGTTCCGGAAAAACAAACTATTCTCTCCATCACTGCTCCGGGTTTCTCCAGCGGATCAGCAAACTCCGGCTTTGTGCGTGTTACACTTGTTGTACCTGACAAGAGGGAAAGATCGCAGAAAGAAATTGTATCAATGATCAGCAGAAACCTTCCGCGCTACAGCGAAGGAAGAGTAGCTGCTATCGAAGAACAGACGATTCAGCAAAACCGCCGTGGCGGTCAGGCGGTAGCATTTGTTATTCAAAACAATGACTTCAATAAACTTGCGCAGGTATTGCCCCGGTTTTTAGAGGAAGCAAATAAAAGCTCTGTGCTACAACAGGTGGATGCAGATCTAAAATTCAATAAACCTGAACTCCGAATTGAAGTGAATCGTTTGAAGGCAAGCGAATTGGGAGTTAGTGTGCAGGATATTTCAAGTACATTGAATTTGGCCCTAAGTAATCGCCGCTTTGGCTATTTCACCAAAGAAGGGAAACAATATCAGGTGATGGGACAAGTGGCACGTGCTGACCGCGACGATCCCACCGACCTGAAAGAAATCTATGTAAGGAATAATAGTGGTCAAATGATCAGCCTTGACAACCTTGTCACCATGAGCGAGGCCACTACTCCGTCAACCATTTATCACTTCAACAGGTTTAAGTCTGCAACAATATCCGGTGGTGTAGCTCCCGGCAAAACCGTTGGAGATGGGATTAAAGAAATGCAACGAATAGCCGATAATTTGCTGGACGACACATTCTATACTTCGTTGACAGGTGCGGCAAGGGATTATCAGGAAAGCTCAAGCAACATTGGCTTCGCGTTTTTCCTGGCGTTGGGTTTAATTTTTCTGATTCTCGCGGCGCAGTTCGAAAGTTTTATCGACCCTTTCATCATCATGTTAACAGTGCCGCTGGCGATAGCAGGAGCATTGCTATCACTTTGGATATTTGATCAAACCCTGAATATTTTTTCGCAAATAGGAATGATTATGTTGATTGGTCTGGTAACCAAAAATGGTATCCTGATCGTGGAATTTGCCAACAAAAACAGGTTAAAAGGAATGGGGAAAACGGAAGCTGCAGTGTATGCTGCATCGCAAAGACTCCGTCCGATTTTGATGACGAGCCTTGCAATGTCGCTCGGTGCCTTGCCGATTGCACTGTCGCTTGGCGCCGCTGCTACCAGCCGCATTCCGTTGGGAATTGTCATTGTTGGGGGAATTATTTTCTCCCTTATTCTTACACTCTTTGTTATTCCTGCGATGTATTCTTATTTATCATCTCAGAAAAAAATAAGTGAGTTGGAAATTATTGAAGCAGAAGAAAGGAAACAGCACGTACTTGAAAACGCGTAGATTTTATATGATGAACAGGTGCATTATTTTGTTATCACTCACCCTGCTACTGCACACACGACCATTTGCACAGGATACGCTCACGCTTGATGAGGCGATTGCCACTGCGCTGCACAACAATTACGATATTCTGTTGTCTAAAGAAGATTCTGCAATTGCCGCAATAAATTACGAGTATAGAAATGCAGTTTTTTATCCCCGGTTAAATGCTGGTGCAACAATTCTTTTTAATAATAATGCAACACGTCAACGGCTTGCTGACGGTACAGAACGAAAAAGTTCGGGTGTGCACACCGCCAACCTCAGTTCTGCGCTGAATCTTAACTGGACCTTATTTGACGGCTTCAAAATGTTCATCCTGCGTGATCAACTTGAGCAATCGAGAAGAATGGGGAATCTGCTTATTAAAGAGCAGGTGATCAACACGGTGTCTCAGGTTATTGGTACTTACTATGACATAGCCCGCCAAAGACAACAGCTCCGAAATCTTGACGAGCAGTTGCAACTAGTTCAGGACAGACTTCGGCTTGCGCAATATAAGCTTGACATTGGTACAGGTATAAAGCCGGATGTTCTGCAGGCGCAAATAGATGTAAACAACACGGCAGCTGGGCGGCTTAATCAGCTTTCATTAATAGATCAGCGGAAGCAAACGTTGAACGCATTGATGAATGTGCCACGCGATATCAATTACGAAGTGCAGGACACAATTCCGGTGGATGTTCGCATTGTGCTCGGTGACTTGTTAAATGGGTTAGATGAAACGAATCCGTCGCTGCAGATTGCGAAAGCAAACATTGACATTGCCGAATTGAAGATTCGCAGTGCGAAAGCAAGCCGGTTTCCGACAGTGTCGCTGATCTCCGCGTACAACTTTAGTCGGGTCAGCAACAACACCGCAGTGAACCCGTTCACGCCTTTGTTCAATATGAACAGAGGTTGGAACTACGGTTTAACAGCAACCATCCCCATTTTGAACAACTTTACTGTAAAGCAACAAATACGGCAGGCGGAACTTGCAATGACTTACCAGCAACTCAGATATCAAAGCCAACAATCGCTGATCACTACGGGATTGATGAATAGCTACCGAAATTATCAGGCGCAGCAGGAAGTTTTGAGAATTACCGAATCAAATGTTGCACTTGCCCGTGAAAACCTGAACATTGAGCGGGAACGGTATCGACTTGGACGAACAACGTTTATTGAATTGAGACAAGCTGAAGAAAACGTGGCAACCGCCATCACTAATTTGATAAATGCCCGTTACAACTTCAAAGTTGCGGAAACTGAATTACTACGGTTAAGAGGTGATTTAGTAAGGTAACTTCATTTTTGTACTTTAGTGAAATTGATGCAAGACCTACAAATTAAAAACTACAAACCGATTGTTGGAATCGTAATGGGCAGCGATAGTGACTTATCTGTCATGAAAGCCGCTGCAGAAGTCTTGGCAGAATTCAACATACCTTTTGAACTGACTATTGTTTCTGCGCATCGAACTCCTGAAAGAATGGTTGCATATGCTAAAGCTGCCAGAGACAGAGGACTAAAAGTGCTTATTGCAGGAGCGGGAGGAGCCGCACATTTGCCCGGCATGATCGCTTCGCTCACAACATTGCCTGTAATTGGTGTACCAATTAAATCTTCTAATTCTATTGATGGCTGGGATTCGGTGCTTTCGATTTTGCAGATGCCCAATGGTGTTCCGGTTGCTACAGTTGCATTAAACTCCGCTAAGAACTCCGGCATTTTAGCA